>CAXTUQ010000286.1:0-7619 GCA_964247405.1 uncultured Acetobacteraceae bacterium | reverse complement strand
TGGTGTGGCGGCGCACACCGGCGTTGACGGCGAGGTGCGCGGCGTGGGCCGCTACCCCGGACAGTGGGTGGATCTGGTCGCGGCGTCGCCGGCCGGATGGCGCGCATGGGCGACTGAGCGCCAGGTGCACCTGTCCGGCCCGGCAACAGCAGAGCTGACGGCGCCGGGTTCGGTCACGGCGCTGGCCTTTGACCCGGCGGGGACGCGGCTCGCGGTCGCGCACTACCGCGGCGTCACGCTGTGGCAGGCTGACGGCGCCAGCCCGCCGCGGGTGCTATCGACCCCCGGGTGCCCCCGGTCGGTGGCCTGGAGCCCGGACGGCGAGTACGTGATCTGCGGCCTGCAGGAGAACGCGCTGCATGGGTGGCGGCTTTCGGACGGTGGCGACATCGAGATGGGGGGCTACCCCGGCCAGCCGCGTTCCCTGGCGTTCTCGGCCGATGGGCGCTTCCTCGCCAGTAGCGGGGCGCCCCGGGTGGTTTGCTGGGCGTTCGACCCGCCCGGCGCCGGCGGGCAGCCGTCGGAATGCGGCATGCCCAGCAGCCGCCTGCCGGTCTGCATGGTGGCGTGCCACCCGTCATACCCGCTGATCGCCGCCGGCTACCACAACGGCGCGGTCCTGCTCTGCCAGCCCGGCCAGGACGACGTGCTGTTCGCCAAGGGATCATCCGGCGGCTCGGTCACGGCGCTCGCGTGGTCGGCGGACGGCGCGCGCCTGGCGGTCGGGACGGAGGGCGGGGAAGCTGGCGTCGTTGCCCTGCCCGGCGCGCTGTTCCGCTTTTCCCCAGCCCCGAACCGGAGGACGGCGCCATGAGCGACGAACCCCTGTCCAAAGACCGCTACTTCGAGAGGCTGGGCAAGCTGGTTGACGAGATGATCGCGGACCACGGCAAGGATTTCGCCATGGGGACGCTGGTGCTCGCGGCGCGGTTCATCGCCGAAGGCAAGAAGCTGGGTCTGCGTCCGGATGCGGAGAAGACGCATTGATGTCCCAAACCGTTCCAGAAGTCCGGATCATTTTGGGACATGCTGCGACGCAATATGTCCCAAGACGGGACAGGGAGCGACACAGTATTCGGGGCTGTCCCTGGACATATCAGGCGAGTTACAGGGTCATGGTGGATGGCACGGCCCTTGCAGGTAGTGATGACGGTTAAGATGCGGGTGGCTGTGTGCCTGACCGGATCTGTGCCGGTCCCGCGCCGGACGTGGGAACAACTTATTCGATAGGCCTGAACCAACACAGGGAGAGTCCATAATGCCCGACAGCCTGAGCCTCAGCAAAATCACCGCCCAGAAAGGGATGAGCATCGGCGAGGCGGCCCGCCGCGTGGCCGACCTCGGCTGGACGCCGAGCTACGTCCAGGAAGCGATGACCTTCCCCACCGACTACAAGATCAAGAAGACCCCGCGCGACCCGATGAAGCAGGTGCTGCGCTCCTACTTCCCGATGCAGGAGGAGAAGGACAACCGGGTGTACGGCGCGCTCGACGCGGCGCTGCGCGGCGACATGTTCCGCGACGTGGAGCCGCGCTGGGTCGAGTGGATGAAGCTGTTCCTGGCGATCATCCCGTTCCCGGAGATCTCGGCCTCCCGCTCGATGGCGATGGTCGGGCGGCTGGCGCCGGGCGAGGAGCTGCGGACCGGGTTCACGATGCAGATGGTGGACGAGTTCCGCCACTCGACCATCCAGATGAACCTGAAGAAGTGGTACATGGAGAACTACATCGACCCGGCCGGGTTCGACATCACCGAGGCCGCGTTCGGCAAGTGCTACGCCACCACCATCGGCCGGCAGTTCGCCGAGGGCTTCGTCACCGGCGACGCCATCACCGCGGCGAACATCTACCTCACCGTCGTGGCGGAGACCGCGTTCACCAACACGCTGTTCGTCGCCATGCCGTCGGAGGCCGCGCGCAACGGCGACTACGCGCTGCCAACCGTGTTCCTGTCGGTGCAGTCCGACGAGAGCCGGCACATCGGCAACGGCCACTCGATGCTGATGTCGATCATCAACGACCCCGACAACCACCAACTGATCGAGCGCGACCTGCGCTACGCTTTCTGGCAGAACCACGCCATCGTGGACGCGGCGGTGGGCACGATCATCGAGTACGGCACGGCGAACCGGGACAAGAACAAGGAGTCCTACGCCGAGCTGTGGCACCGCTGGATCTACGAGGACTACTACCGGACCTACATGCTGCCGCTGGAGAAGTACGGCATCAAGATCCACCACGATGACGTCAACGCGGCGTGGGACCGGATGGTGAAGAAGAACTACGTGCACAAGACCGCACAGTTCTTCTCGGTCGGCTGGCCGGTCGCGTTCTGGCGCCAGGAAGCGCAGACCGACAAGGACTTCGAGTGGTTCGAGAACAAGTATCCCGGCTGGTATGCCGAGTTCGGCGATTACTGGAAGTGGTACGCGAAGCTCAGCGTGCCCGGCGAGACCAACATCCTGTTCAACCAGGACGTCGGCTACGTTTACCCGCACCGCTGCTGGTCCTGCATGGTGCCGGCGCTGATCCGTGAGGACTTCTGCGTCGATACCGTCGATGGCAAGCTGTACACCTACTGCTCCGAGGTGTGCCGCTGGACCCACAAGACGGCGTTCGCGGCCGAGTACGAGGGCCGTCCGACGCCGGCGATGGGCCGGTTCAGCGGGCGGCGCGAGTGGGAGGACTGCTACGCCGGATGGGACCTGGCGGACGCGATCCAGGATCTCGGCTTCGTCCGCAGCGACGGCAAGACGCTGACGCCGCAGCCGCATCTGCACTTCGACGACAGCAAGATGTGGACGCTCGACCACGTGCGCGGCCACACGCTGGCCAGTCCCTTGCAGACGATCCGCGCCATGTCGGACGCGGACCGGGAGAAGCACATCGCCGAGTACCGGGCCGGCTTCAAGGTCAACCCGATCAACTAGGCGCCTTGACGAACGGGGGCTGGCCGGTGGCCGGCCCCCGGGACTGCTTACAGGGAGGAAAGCGATGGCCGATGCAGCCGTCCACACCGTCCGCTTCGAGCCGGTCGGCATTGAGATGGAGGTCCACGAGGGCGAGACGGTCCTCGACGCGGCGTTCCGCCAAGGCATCTCCGTCATGCACGGCTGCAAGGAGGGCCAGTGCGCCAGCTGCAAGTCCCTGCTGGTCGATGGCGATATCGAGCTGCTGAAATACTCCACCTTCGCCCTGCCCGATTTCGACCGCGAGACCAACCACATCCTGCTGTGCCGCACGCTGGCCTACAGCGACATCACGGTTGAGCTGCTGAACTACGACGAGGACCTGCTGAGCCGGTCCATCGCGGTCAAGGAGTTCCCCGGCACGGTCACGGCGATCGAGCCGCTCACCCATGACATCTGCCGGCTGACGGTCGAGCTGGCGGCGCCGTTCCGCTTCTGGGCTGGGCAGTACGTCGATCTGACGGTGCCGGGCCATGGCGTCACCCGGGCCTACTCGATGGCCAACCCGCCCATTGGCGGAAACACGCTGTCCTTCATCATCAAGCAGTATGGGGACGGCGCGTTCTCCGCCCTGCTGGGCGGCGCGCTGAAGCCCGGCGACGCCATCCTGGCCCGGGGACCCTACGGCACCTGCTTCCGCCGGGAAGGGCGCACCGGACCGCTGATCCTGGTCGGCGGCGGGTCCGGCATGTCGCCGCTGTGGTCGATCCTGAGCGACCACGTTTCCAGCGGCGAGCCGCGCCCGGTCCGCTTCTTCTACGGCGCGCGGACCCGGGCCGACCTGTTCCTGCTGGACGAGTTCGCCGCACTTGCCGCCCGCCTGCCGGATTTCCGCTTCATCCCGGCCCTGTCGCACGCGGCACCGGGCGATGCCTGGGAGGGCGAGACCGGCTTCATCCACGAGGTCGTGGCCCGGACGCTTCGTGAAGAAAGCCTCGACGGCGAGATGGACGCCTATTCCTGCGGGCCGCCGCCGATGATCGACGCCGTGCTGCCCGTCCTGCAACGGGCCGGGGTCGAACCGGAGAGGATCTACTTCGACAAGTTCACCCCGGCGACGCGCTGAATACCAACAAGGGAGAAGACGAATATGAGTGCCACCCAGGAGCCTGCCGCGCCTCGGAGGTCGGCTGCCGCCGGAGCGGCGAAGTTCGCCGGCTCCGACAGCCGCAAGTACAACTACTTCACCCCGAAGGGACGCAAGGCCTCGCACTACGAGGACATGACCGTCGATGTGCAGCCGGACCCCAAGCGGCACCTCTTGCAGGACTGGATCATCTCGTTTGCCGACGGCACGCCCACCTACAGCGAGAGCTGGACGGCGGCCAAGTCCTCCGACTGGCACGTTTTCCGCGCGGTGGATCAGGAATGGGAGCGCACCCACTACCAGCGGCAGTCCACCATCGTCGGCATGATCGCCAACGTGGTCGAGAACGGCCGCCGCTCCGGCGCGGTGAAGCGGTTCGACCGCGCCTGGGTCAAGGTGCTGCAGGACCACCTGGGCGCCTACAAGCACGCCGAGTTCGGCCTCGGCATGGCGACGATGCAGGCGCAGCGCTACGGCTACACCCAGATGATCAACAACGCCGTGCTGACCAACTCCTCCTACAAGCTGCGTTTCGCCCAGGACCTCACGCTGTACTTGGGCGAGATCGGCCTGGACCTGGAGGGGTTCGACCAGGACGCCGGCAAGGCGCACTGGATGGATGACCCGGTCTGGCAGGGCGTGCGCCGGGCGGTCGAGACGATCGGCGGCGCCACGGACTACCTTGAGCAGTACTTCGCGGTGAACGTCGTGTTCGAGCCGCTGGTGGCCGAGCTGTTCCGCAGCGGCTTCGTCATGCAGCTCGCGGCCTCCCAGAACGACTTCATGACCCCCGCCGTGGTTTCCGCCGCCGAGGGCGACTACGAGCGCAACCTCGCCAACACGGTCGAGCTGTTCCGTATGCTGGTGCTGGACGAAACCCACGGCCAGGCGAACCGGGACCTGTTCAACGGCTGGCTGCTGAAGCACGGCGCGGAGGCGAGAAACGCGGCCAGCCTGCTGCAGCCGATCTGGTCGCAGCCGCGGGTGAAGGTCACGCAGTTCGCCGACGTGGCGGAGCAGTCGCACAACCGCATGCGCGCGATCGGCTCCGAGATCGGCCTGGACGTGCGTCCGCTGATCGAGGGCTAACCCGCAGCCGATCCAGGAGAAATCTGATGGCCCACGAGCACAACATCTTCGAGTCCATGAAGGACATGCACCGCAGCCAGACCATCTCGCACCAGTGCGGGGTGACGATGAACGACAGCGTCGAGGCGCGGGCCATCGCCGAGGTGATGGGGGAGAAGCCCGGCATCCGCGTCACCTACATGCCGGCGATGATCCGCATCGACGGCGAGGGCAAGATCGAGTTCAAGATGGACGAGCTGAGCGAGTATCTCGGCCGCGAGATGACCCCGCACCTGTTCGAGATCTCGACCTCCACCCACTACGGCCGGATGGTCATGGTGGATGACAACACCGTGGTGCTGTTCGGCAACATGGACGACGTCAAGCAGTTCATCGAATAAAAAAGGGGCCTATAATGTATCGCACGAAGGACGGCGAAGACATTTTCATCATCGATGGACATGTGCATTTCTGGGACGCCAGCAAGGCGAACCAGAAAAACGTGCACGGCGCGCAGTTCATTGACTGCTTCTACGCCTACCACAGCAACCTTAGCCCCAAAGATCAGCTCTGGGCCAAGGAGAAGTTCGAGAAGTACGACGCGGAGACGATGCACCGCGACCTGTTCGTCGATGGCCCCGACGACATGGCGATCCTGCAGCCGACCTACCTCACGGACTTCTACACCAACGGCTTCAACACCACCGAGCGCAACTCGGCCATGCTGAAGAAATATCCGGACCGCTTCATCCTGAACGGCACCTTCGACCCGCGGGACGGCGAGCAGGGGCTGGAGGCGCTGCATGCGCTGGCGGAGAAGTACAAGCTGAAGGGTCTTAAGCTTTACACCGCCGAGTGGAAGGGCGAGTCAAAAGGCTGGAAGCTCAGCGACAAGATGACCTACCGCTACTTCGAAGCGGCGGAGAAGCTCGGCATCAAGAACATCCATGTCCACAAGGGGCCGACGATCCTGCCGCTGAACCGCGACGCGTTCGACGTGGCGGACGTGGACGACGCGGCGTCGAGCTTCCAGAACCTCAACTTCATCGTCGAGCATTGCGGCCTGCCGCGCCTGGACGATTTCTGCTGGATCGCGACACAGGAGACCAATGTTTTCGCCGGCCTCGCCGTGGCGCTGCCGTTCATCCACAGCCGCCCGAAATACTTCGCCCACATCATCTCGGAACTGCTGTTCTGGGTCGGCGAGGACAAGATCCTGTATGGCAGCGACTACGCCATCTGGACGCCGCGCTGGCTCGTTGAGAAGTTCATGGACTTCGAGCTGCCGGACGACGTGGCGCAGGAGACCGGGGTCAGCCTCACGCTGCAGGCGAAGAAGAAGATCCTCGGGCTGAACGCCGCCCGCATCTATGGCATCGACATCGAGGCGCAGAAGGCGAAGCTGCGCGCGGGCGAGCGGGTCGCGGCGGAATGAGTCTTACAAGGAGCGGTCGGGCCGCTGTGAGCGGCCGGGTCGGCGAAGTGCTGGCCCGGCTCGACCGGGTGCAGGACCCGGAACTCGACGAGTCCGTGACCAGCCTCGGCTTCGTCACGGGCGTGTCGGTGAGCGACGATGGCCGGGTCGAGATCGGTTTTCGCCTGCCGACTTATTGGTGCGCGGCCAACTTCGCCTTCCTGATGGCCGATGACATGCGGACGGAGGTCGGGCGCTTGCCATGGGTCAGCGGCGTGGGCGTCGTGCTGGGCGAGCACATGTACGCCGAGACGATCAACGCCGCGATGCAGCATGGCCAGTCCTTCCAGGAGGCCTTTGGCCCCGAGGCGGATGGCGACCTCGACGCGCTGCGCCGGGTCTTTGAGCTGAAGGCGTTCCAGCGCCGGCAGATGGCGCTGCTCGACCACCTGCTTGCGGCCGGCCATGCGCCGGATGCCTTGATGGGGCTGACCATTGCGGGGCTGCAATCGCTGCCCAGCGATGCCGAGGGCGCGAGGCTGGTGGCGCGCTACCTGGAACGCCGGGGCGTGCCGGGGCCGGACGGACCCGACGCGCCAGCCTTTGTGGACGAGAACGGCTGCGCGGTGGCCGCCGCGGACTTCCTGGCGCACCGGCGCACCCTTCGCCGGGTCGCGGTGAACGTGGAGTTCAACGGCGCGCTGTGCCGCGGCCTGCTCGCAGCCCGGTTCAATGAGCAGGAGGGGGAGCCGGAGGGTGAGCCGAGCCTGCTGGACTTCGTGCACGGGCGCGTCAAGGAGGCGCCGCGCCAACACGCCGCCAACCAATAAACGACCAGAAAGCCGGGCAGGGGAAGCAGAATGTCCAAGATGATGCTGCACGACGAGGCGGCGCGGATGGCCTTGGGGCGGGGCGTGGGCAAGCTCGCCCGGGCCGTGCGCGGCACGCTGGGGCCGCGCGGGATGAACGCGATCATCGACCGGCCCATCGGCACGCCGATGATCTCGCGGGACGGGGTCAGCATCGCCCACGAGATCGAGCTGGCGTGCCCGTTCGAGAACATGGGCGCCACGGTGCTGCGC
>CAXTUQ010000285.1:0-7628 GCA_964247405.1 uncultured Acetobacteraceae bacterium | reverse complement strand
GCGGCGGGGCCAGGGCGGGCTGGAACGGCTGGCCGGGCGGCTGTTGCGGCGAAACGGCCTGCGACATGCCCACCCAGTCCCCCGAAGGCTGCGCCGGGTGGCTGGAGCGGAGCAGGACCGTGCCGATGCCGACACCGATCATGCCCAGCACGCCGGCCACCGCCGTGCCCGCCAGCAGCCAAGTGAGCCAGGAAGTCTTGCCGGGTGCCGGCTCGGCCGCGGCCGGGGCCGGCTGCGGCGCTGGCCCACCCGGCAGGTCGATGGGCGGAAAGGGCCTGGCCCCGGTCGCAGCCGAAGGCGGGGTGGGATGCACGAGAGTGGTCATGATGGCGTCGCCCGGTGCTGTTCGGGGGTGATCCTTTCCCGGGCGGACGCGAGTGCGAACCGTCGTCGCGCCTGCGGCTTACGGCCCCTCCTCGACCGGGGCCAGGAACATGATGCCCACGTCCACCTCGGCCGCCAGGTTCACGGTGGACTGCTTGGGCGTCTGCTGCTGCAGCACCTGGTTGGCCTGCGCCGCCGCGGTGCCGGCCGCGATGCCGGCAAGCTGCCCGCCGTTGAAGGTGTTGTAGTTCTGCGACGCCCCATACGGCCCGGAGAACACGCTGGAGCCCGACAGGGCGAGCGCCTGGCCGAGGCCCTGGATGCCCGCGGCCAGCGTGGGCAGCACGATGCGCGGGACATAGTGGTGGTCCACGCTGGACGCGACCGCGGTTTCCTTGCTGTCCGGCGCCATCAGCATGGCGTTGACCGGGACCGTGCGCCCGTCCTGCAGGGTCAGCTCGTTCAGCGTCACCGTAAGGCGGTCCTCGTGCTTCTGCGCCGTGCCCTTCACCCGGTCGCCCAAGAGCGGGCCGGAGGTGATCTCCGCCACCACCGGGCCGCCGCTGTCCGAGTTGGTCGCGATCACCGTCCGCCCCGTCACCCAGCGCAGCGCCGGCATCACGACGTGCTTGGGCCGGCCCGCCGCGGCGCCTTCGGCGTTGCCGGCATTACCGGCCACGGCCCGTTCGGCATCGGCGCGGGCCTGCGCCGCCTGCTGCTTCTGCTCCGCGCGCTTGGCCATCTCCTCGGGGGTGATCTCAATGCCGCGCACCGACGCCTTCGAGCCCCAGCTCGCCATCAGCGCCACCATCGCCTCGCGGTAGGCCTTCTGCGCCTCCTTCGCGGCCTGGTCCCCCTTGTCGTTGCCTTGCCCTCCTTGCTGCCCCGTGTTGGCAGCCGGAGTTGTGGCGGGGGGCGCCGAGGCCTTCTGCCCCTGGGGCGACACCGCCGGCGGCGGCTGCACGTTGGGCGTTGTTTCCGCGGCGCGCATGTCCGGGGTCGTGGTCTGCCCCGTCGCCCGGGCCGCCTCGGCGTCGCGGTGCGCCTTGTCGATGGCCAGCCCGCGCAGGTAGTCGCTGTTGTTTGCGTCGCCCGGCTTCGGGTCGAGCGCCGGCGTGCGCGTGACCGTCGAGGCCGGCGACGTCGGGCGCTGGGCAAGCCAATAGACGGCGAGCAGCAGCACGAGCACCGCCACGATGCCCAGGGCGGCGCGCACGCGGGCGCTGCCGGCCACGGCCAGGCGCGGCAGGCGGAGGCTGGGCAAGCGGCCCAGGAATGCGGCCATGGATCAACGCTCCTGCAGGTGGATCGAGGCGAGCTGGCCGCCGGAGGTGACGAGCACGCTCGGCACCGCCGGGATCTCGTAGATCGCCACCCCGTCCATGCCCTTCTCGGTCGCGACCGGCTGGGGCGAGACCACCCTCGCCCGGGTGCGCAGGTAGATCCGGTCGCCCAGGCGCCAGGCCCGGATGTCGTCGGGCGACATGCCGGACACGCCGAGCGGCACCGCCTGCGCCGGCGCCACCCCGTCCAGCATGGAGGTGAGCTGCGCCGCCCCCGTCACGGGACCGGCCGGACGGCCGAAGCCGACGCTGGACGCCGCCTTGGCGTTCGGGCCGTGCCCCGTCACCATCACCGACAGCCGGTCGTCGAACTCGTGTCCGTTGCCCATCAGCATGAAGGACAACGGCGCGCTTGCGCCTTCCAGGATCACGGCGATGCTGCCGCGCGGCCCCGGCGAGCGCGTGGTGATGGTGAGCATGTGGCCGCCCTTCACGGGCACGGACACGTCGAAGCCGGCGCCGTACGACACCGCCGGGCCAATCCCGACGCCGGCCGATGCGTTGGTGACGCCCCCCTGGGGGGCGACCGGGACCGAGGGGTTGGAGTTTTCTTGCCAATGGATCGGCCAGGGCTGCCCGGTGGAGTCCAGGAAGGCGATGGTGGTCGTGTAGCCCATCACGGTCTGCACCACCGGCGTGGTGTCGCCGGGGCCGAGGCTCACGTTGAGCGAGCGGTTTCTTGGGACCGCGAGCACCGGGTTCGTCGCCCGCTCGCTAGCCCGGCGCTGGCTGTCCAGGCGCCCCGCCAGCTCATCGACCAGGGCGTCCGGGATGAACGGGATGGAGGCCGCCGCCGCCTTCGCGTTCGGGTCGATCCCGTCGCTCACAGGCGTGGGTTGGCCGTGCGCGGCGGGCGAAGCGGCCGCCAGGCCAAGGGCCACGGCGAGCAGGAGGGCGGGCCGCATCGGTGTCCTCCCGGCGCTCATCTCGGCGGCTCGGCGGTGAAGCTGTCGATCGCGATGCCCTTCGGGTAGAGCGCGGTCGGCACCCGCATCACGGTGGCCGTGATCATCAGGTCCACGGGCACGCCATCGTTGGTGTTCGCGTAGGACACCCGGATCGGGATCTGCACGCTCCAGGTCAGGTGGTCGCGCACCTCCGCCCACTTCCTGATCGCGACGCCTTGCAGCGGGATGGCGGACATCGAGATCGAGCGCGCCTCGATCTCGTCCAGGGCGTGCTTCGCTTCCACCGCCGCCTCCACGCCTTGCCAGCCGCTGGCGGTGAAGTACGGCCGGGCCTCGCGCGGCAGGGCTTCGCGGCCGCGCACGTAGTTGACGTTGTAGACGGCCAGGATGGCGCGCACCGCGAAGTCCATCAGGTCCGCGTCCGACATCACCGGCCGGTTCAGCGGCGTCGCCTCCACCAGGTTGGCGTGGCTGTCGGTGAAGCGGTAGGCCGGCTCGGGCAGGTGGTGCGCCAGCCAGACGTGGACCAGCGCCAGCACCATCAGCACGAAGGAGGCGACGACGTTGAACAGGCCCACGCGCCGGAACCCGCCGCGCCAGAACCCGAACCCGCCCAGCACGCGGGTGGTCGCCCCTTGAGCGTTCTTCATGCCGATGCCCTTTTCCTGATCCTTCGCAACGGCAGGTTGCGCCAAGCGGACGCGAGTGCAGCCACCCCGATCACGGGACGCCTGGCCTGCCGGAGCGAGGGCGCCCGTGCCGTGCCTAGCCCGCGAACCGCGACCGCGGCAGGTCGGCGACGAAGCTGTCCACCGCCATGCCGTTCGGGTGGAAGGCGGTCGGCACCCGCACCACGGTGGCCGTCACCACCAGGTCCATGTGCCGCTTCTCCTTGAGGTTGGAGTAGGTCACGTGGATCGGCAGCCGGATGGTCCAGGCGAGGTGGTCGCCGACCTGACCCGCGCTTTGGATCGCCGGGCTGTCCAGCGGCTTGGCCGACACCACCATCGCGCTGGCCTTGATCTCGTCGAGGTTGCGCGTCCGCTCGATCGCGGTGACGGCGCCGTTCCAGCCCTTCACCGTGAAGTTCGGGCTGGCCTCGCGCGACAGGGTTTCGCGGTAGTGCTCGTAGTCGAAGTTGTAGACGGCGAGCACGGAGCGCGCGGTGAAGTCCATGAGGTCCGCATCCGGCATCACGGGCTGGGTGAGCGGGGTGTCCTGGATCAGGTTGGCGCGGCTGTCGGTGAAGAAGTACAGCGGCTCCGGCGGGTGCGACACCGTGTAGGCGAAGTCCCAGGCCAGGGCGACCGCGGCGACGGACAGGAACACGCCCGTCAGCGTCACCCGCCAGAAGCCGCCGCGCCAGAAGCTGAAGCGGCTCGCCACGGGGTCGTCCGCTGTTTGATCGTCCGCCATGTGGGTGGTCTCCAATAGATGGCCGGCCGACGCCGCGCCCGGCGGCACGGGGCCGCGGGGATTGCTACCAGCCGTGCATGGGGACGCTGGCCAGCAGGACCTTGTAGCTGCGCTGGCGCTTGGCGTCGTTGGACAGGGTGGTGCCACTCGCGCCCCAGATGAAATGCCCTTTGCGGATGCAGCGCTTGCGGAGCAGCATCTTGCCGGTCTTCCACGAGTACACCGACCCTGGGAGCGGCGCGGCCAGGCGGTCCACCAGGCGCGCGGCTTCGACGTCGTGACGCAGCGTCTGCGGATCGCGCCGCGGGCAGTTGACGACCCAGGCCCTCGTCTCCACCGATCCTGCCGTCACGCCCAGGACAGCCGCGATGCACGACGGGGCAAAGTTGCTGATGAACAGCCGCTCCAGGCGTTCGGACAGCGCCCCGTCGTTCTCCGTCCAGCGGCCGGGCCGTCCGCCCATCTTGGTGCGTTCAGCTTTAGGGGCAGGCGGCGGGTTGGGAACGGAAAGCGTCGGCTCGGGAATGCGGAGTGCTGGCTTGGGAGCCCGAAGTACGGGAAGTTGCCCGGGTGCCGCAGCGGCCTTCGGCTGCGGCACGTCCTGGACGGGAGTGGGAACGGGAAGCGCAACGGCGGCCTCCCCCGGCGCGGCCCCGCGGCGCGGGCGCCTCAGGCCAAGGCGCCGCGCTTTGCCGTAGACCGCGCTGACCGACCGGCCCAGCTCGGCGCTGATCTCGCGCACCGGCTTGGCCGTTGGATAGTCGGCGCACAGGCTCGCGACGCTGGCGGCTGACCAGAGCTGCCGACGCGACGATGAAGGCGTCGCAGGAGTGGCGGCGATACAGGCGTTTCGGGCCGGCGCGGACGCAACTGGTTGTTCGCGGGGGGATGATTGTTGCGCGTCGATGCAATGCGAATCGGGATCACCACGAGTCGCAGGGTCCCGGGAAGGCATGACCCGGAACAAGGGAAGGCTGCGCTGGGTGGGAACGCTACGCGGGTTGGGCGAGGAGGTTGCGCTCGCTATGCGGAGGGCAGGTACGTCCCTGCCGCGGTCCCGCACCGTTGGAACCTGATTGACCAGATTGCTGGTTTGCGCCCTGGCAAGTCCGGACATTGGAATTCCCTGCATGTTCAGTCATACAGGTTATAACCTGTCATTGCCTGATGGGAGCAAGGAAAAACTTGTTTTAGCCTGTTACATCACCTAAGCAGGGTTTCCATCGAGGGCGCTAAGTTTCCGGCAAGGGCGGAGACCCCAAATTTTCCCTCTCGTTATTAAGTATATGTTCTGCTTGCTGAATACGTTTATCAATAGATGCTAAGTCTACCTTAGCAGCCTGCAACAAGATTCCCAACTCTTCTAACGCAGAAGCAGCTAATTTTGCCTTTTTATCATCATCAAGGAGTAGATCTATAGGCTCGATTTTAAAAACGTTAGCTAGTTTGACCAGAGTTTTCAAGGTTATGTTTATCTGGCCATCCTCTATTAGAAAAACATGCGATTGTCCGCTTCCAATCAATGCTCCAAGCTCCGACTGTCGCAAATGCGCGCGCACACGTTCCTCACGGACTCGTGCGCCGACTGTCTTTTGCAAAACCTCAAGGTCGCTAGGTGCCCGTCTTTCCGTTTCCGGCTCATGTGCCATCCCAGCCGCCCCTTGTAATGCCGCCCACAACGCTAATCCCGTGGAGAGCCGCATACGATCATCTGCGCCCCTTGGACGAGCGCCGAGGACAAAGGGTTTATGTCCCGCGCCTCATACTCTGTGCAACCCGGCTGTCCGTTCCGTATTGATCAAAACAGGGTAGCTAATTATTGAAGCTCGCCTGCGAAGCAGCGCCGTGCATGCACAAAACCAGAACACTTTTCTCGTGTGTTACGGGATCAGGATGTTGTCTGCCCCGAAGTCACCAAAGGCAGTTCGGACGTCGATAACTCGCCATCCTCATCCAGGAGCTTGTTGAGGTCTGCAACATGAGATCTTGCAAGATCCATAACACCTCCGTCCTCAGCGAGATTGTGGCTGAAACACAAGTGGAGAGCGAGATTCTTGGCGAACGAGCCTCGCTTGGTGCAGGGTGTAAGCTGGGCCATTTGCCTGACAGCTAGGCGCCATTGCATTCCCATGCTTTGCTGGCGTAGTCGGGCCGCCTGAATGGTTGCACTATCAAAGTTTTCGCGTTCAGCTTTTTCGACGACTTCGCAGCTTGCAGAGTAAATTCTTAAAACACTCTCTAACTCTGCATATATATGACGCAGTAGCGCATCACTATTTTTAGAACCAGTCATATCTATCACTCTATGGAAAAACGCCAGCAGTGATGGAGTTACGAAAATATGTGCAAGCAAGCTGGATGTATTCCAAAAAAGCGTTTTCTGATGGTGAAGCGACGATCTTATCGTTATGCCGACCCAAGTTGGACGCCAGTTGATGAAGCACGGCAGGCGTGTCAGAAAGCCGGGGATAGACTACGTGCATCAGCATGGTGCCAAGCTCCGCATTCTTGATCTCAACCAGCACACCACGAGCTTGGGCATGCAAATGGCCATCAAAGCCGGCCGCGTCGTAGACCGGCCCGATTTGGTCGAGGGAGCGAAAAAACTGGGCAGCCATCCCTTGTGTTGGGGCAGACAGCGCAATCCAGGCGCTTTCGAGTATCGTGTAGACGTTGTGCCGCGCCGTCAGCGACACATGGTCAAAAAAATTGTGCAAAAATGCACAAGGCGATGCACAAGCATCGCCAGGCTTGATGCTCAGGCACGCGAATCCAGCAGCAATCGTGCTCGAACAGCGCATCGCCTTCTCCTTTCTGGGCCTCCAAGTGACCCGGAGAGCAAAAGATGCACAGAATCGCTTGCTCTTGGGAATCCCTCGGATTTTTGGAGGGAACATTTCGGTATTCCGGAAGTCCGTCACTTTTTAAAGAAAAATTTGCCTGTTTGAGATTGCCTCTTCTTAACAAGCAATTTTATTCTATTTTGATGAAAAGTAAGAGACTGGAAACCTCTATCCTGCCCCACGCCGAATGCTTATGTACGCATCCGCGCATGTTTCCAAGTTCCATTCTTAACCATGTTCACGTTTGGGAAACATCGTTATTCCCGAATGGCAGCAAGCCCTGCCGCGGCGTGCGCTTGCAGGTCGTGGTCCAAGAGGGTGAACTCGAAGGCGATCACGCCGATGGGCGCGTCGGCGACGGCCCGCCTCGGTCCAGCGCCGCCTTGTCATCGGACCTCCTCGCCGCCTTGCCCCGCGTCGGCCTACGCTGCCAGAACTCCTGGCACGCCATGCGCTCGGACATAGCGACACGGCAGCTCTCCTCCGCTGACCCTGCCGCCAGTCAGTCCCGAGCCGGGAATCTTGCCGACGGTCTCCATTGCGCCTCGGAGTCCGTGGCCGCGCTCCGGTCCTGCTCGCCGCCGGCGGGGTGGAGCCATCGCGCCTCGCGCGGCAGCCAGTCGCCGAGGAAGTCGATCAGGGACCTGACGCGCGCCGGCGCGTCCCGGCGGGGGTAGATGGCGTAGATGCGCAGCCGCGTGGGCTCCCAGTCCGGGAGCACACGCCGCAGCCGCCCATCCCGCAGGTCCTCGTCCACCATGTAGATCGGGTGCATGGCGATGCCGTGGCCGAGC
>CAXTUQ010000284.1:0-7664 GCA_964247405.1 uncultured Acetobacteraceae bacterium | reverse complement strand
CTCAAGGGCAACCACCCTCTGGCGCACGCGGCCGTGGTGGAGCACTTCGACCAGCACCGCTTCCGCCGTGGCGCACCGAGCCGGGTTGATGGCGACGCGTTTGACGACACGCACGGCCGCCTGGTGCGCCGCAGGGGGTGCGCCAGCACCGATGCCTCGGCGCTTGACGCCCTGAGCAGCTGGCCTGGGCTGCGCAGCGTGCTGGCGGTCGAGAGCATCCGTAGTGTCAACAGCGCGCCTACCAAGGTCGAGAGCGAGATCCGCTACTTCTTGTCGAGCTGCCCCGACGATCCGGCCGTCCCGCGGGAACCCGAAGGGTTCGCCGCTGGGCAAAGCCATACGCTCTCACTGGGCCGTGGAGAACGCGCTGCATTGGGTGCTGGACGTCACGTTCCGCGAGGACGACAGCCGCGTGCGCGACCGCAGGCCGCGCACAACCTAACCCTCTTGCGCAAAATCGCGCTCAACATCGTCGGCCACAACAAGACAACCAAAGCCAGCGTGCGTGCCCGGCGCAAAAAGGCCGCTTGGAACGACACCTACATGCTCAAGCTCCTGGCTGGATAGCCGACGAACCCCGTGCCAAACCGACACAAGATCTCATGCGTAGCCCCTGGCCCTCCAACCGGGCTTCGTTATGACAATCGGCAAGGTCGCACCATCCCGCTGAGGGAGAGCCGGTGTTTCAGTGATCCGCCAAACGACCACCGTTTCACTGTCGTCTGGCCCAAAGCCGAGTTCGCTTTCGGTGCATAACACATTTTCGCCATACCACCGGGTGAACCCCTCGATAGCATCAACCATTGCGCCGTAAACCGGATTCTCGTAGATCAGAAATACCACTCGATCCGTTCCAAGGACAGCGTCCGTCATACGGAACAGCAACCGTGCAACGAGCTCCGGTCCAAAGGAGTGGTAAAGGAATATCACAAGACTTCCTTCAGGGAGCGGAACAGCAGTTGCGTCGCCCCTGATAATCTCGATTTCCGTTCGCTGAGGATATGTTTTTCTTACAATTTGCGCATTGCGGCGTGCAACTGGAACAAGTCTTGGCGCAAGCTCGATACCCAAGACTCGCCGAAACGGGAACTCGGAAGCCAAGATGAGCGCCCGGCCCTTACCGCATCCGAGATCGGCGAACGTGCAATCCTCTAGCTGCGGAATAACATTGAGAGCTTGGCGCACGCAGCTCGGCTGGCAACCGGCATAGGCGGTGATGTGGGCGTCGGCAATCTCGCCGGAACGGAGCAGCCAAGATGGCAGCATCCCGTTTGTCGTAGTGCCATACCAAACGTCAAATGGGTGTCTTCGCATCCATGGTTCGTGTCGGTGCGTCACATGATACAAGATCGTCAGAATTCCGCTGACGAATGGAATTCTACCGCCGTAGCCCATAACGTCACGGATCAAGTTCTTAGAAGTCTTATAAGATCTCACGGCCTATGCTTCCAAAAATCAATTGGGAATAGCACATAGTATTATCGTTGCAGAGTTTGCTTGATGATGCTGCATTCCGGTGTGGTCGGGAGTGCATGGATATCGCGGAGAAACGGGTGCTTGGCGCCGGCAGCAGGAGCCAGCCACCCTCCGGTTTCCGGCAAGCTGTGACCGGTGCAGGTGGATGCGCCGGCCCCGCTCCACAGGTCTTGCGAGCCTGCTAGTCCATCGCCCGTTGCCTCACCGCGCGTCGTGCCGTAATCCGGCGTCGGCCGCGTCCAGCGCCAGGTCGATGTCGGCCGGCGTATGGGCGCAAGACAGGAACATATTGTGCTTGGGATGGAAGTAGGCGCCGTGCCGCAACGCTTCCGAGCAGAAAGCCGACCCGCGCTTCCAGTCGGGATCGTTGGCGAACAGCACCGTCGGCATCTGCGCCGGGCCACTTTGGCTGATGCTGAGGCCACGATGGCGGGCGCGTTCGGCCAGGCCGTCCCGCAGGCGCTGGCCCATGGCCAGCATCTGCGCCGGCCCGTCCACCCGGCGCAACTCCGCGAGCGTCGCCACGGCGGCGGCCATGGGGACGGCGCCGCACCAGAACGACCCAGTGGTGAACACCGCCTGCGCCGCGTCCCGGAACCGTTCCCGCCCGGTGATGGCGGCCAGGGCGTGCCCGTTGGCGATGGCCTTGCTCCAGGCCGCCAGGTCCGGCCGCACGCCCAGCCCCTCCCACGACCCGCCGAGGTGCAGGCGGAAGCCGGCGCGCACGTCGTCCAGGATCAAGGCCGCGCCCGTCTCGTCGCAGAGCGCGCGCACGCGCCGGGCGAACTCCGGCGTCGGCATCTCCTGCGGCAGCCCCATGTCGTGCCGGAACGCGGACACCAGGATCGCGGCCAGGTCGCCGCCCGCCTGTTCGGCCGCGTCCTCCAGGCTTGCGATGTCGTTGTAGATGTAGGGCAGCAGGTGCGCCCTGTCCTCCGTGGTCACGCCGGCGACGCTGGGAGAGCACCAGGGGGCCGCCCCGTGATACGCGCCGCGTGCCACGAGCACCTTGCGCCGCCCGGTGTCCGCCCTTGCCACGGTGACGCAGGCCGTGGTGGCGTCCGTGCCGTTCTTGCCGAACTGGCACCAGTCCGCGTGCGGCACGATGTCCACCAGCAGCTCGGCAAGCTCCACCAGCACGGGCGCCGGGCCGTTCATGCAATCGCCCCGCGCGGCCTGCTGCCGCGCTGCCGCTTCCACAGCCGGGTGGCGATGGCCCAGCACAACCGGCCCCCAGGAGCACATGAAGTCGATGAACACCCGGCCGTCCACGTCGTGCAGCCGGCAGCCCTCGGCGCGGGTGAAGTATTGCGGGTACCCCTCCGGCAAGCGGTCCGCGTTCAAGTGTCCCCACAGCCCGCCGGGAATGACTTGGTTCGCTCGCGCGCGCAGGGCGGTGTCGGCGGAGTTCAGCCGGCCCGCCCCAAAGCCTGGTGGCATGTCGTTCTCCTTGTGGCGTCGGCAGTCGTGGCGGACGGGTCGCAGCCCAGGGCCGGGCTTCCTCCAGCAGCGCGCCCAGCCGCAAAAGGTCTAGGTCGGCGTGCCAGCGGCCGACCAACTGGACCGCGGTGGGCAGGCCGTCAGCGGCGAAGCCGGACGGCACCGTCAACGCCGGATGGCCGGTCAGGTTGAACGGGTAAACGTAGCTGCTCCAGCCCTGCCGCGTGATGCCGCAGCGCTCGCCGTCGATCTCCACCTCGTCATGCGCGGCGTCGAAGCCTGCCGGCAGGGCGGTGCAGGACAAGGTGGGCGTGACCAGCACGTCGAACCGGTCGAACAGCGCCTGAATGCCGCGGAACAGGCGGGTGCGGGCGTACTGCGCTTCGCGGAACTCCGCCAGGCTGAACCGGTCGCCGCGCTCCATGAAGGCGAGCAGGCTCGGGTCCATCTGCCCGCCCCAGTGCGGCAGGTGGCGGCGCTGGGCGACCGCGAAGTTGGCCTGGTACATGACCCGGCCTGGCAGCTCCATCCAATCGACCGTGTCGCCGACCGGTTCCGCCTCCGCGCCCAGGGCGGTCAGGACGTCCACCGATGCGCGGGCGTTGTCCGCCATCTCCCGCTGGACGCGCGGGTCAACCGTCCGCTCGATCACGCCGACCCGCAAGCCGTGCAGGTCACGGCCAACCAGCCCGGGCGACAGCCCGCGCTCCCCGCCGCCGCCCAGCGTCCACGGGTCGGACGGGTCCGGGCCGACCAGGGCCGCCCGCATCAGCGCCGTGTCCGTCACGCTGCGGGCCATCGGGCCGGCATAGGTGTAGTTGCCAAAGGCGTCCGCCGCCTGCTGCCACGGGACGGACCCCAGCGTCGGCTTCAGCCCCACGATCCCGCAGCACGCGGCGGGGATGCGGATCGACCCGGCGCCGTCCGTTCCCAGCGCGACCGGCCCGATCCCGCAGGCCACCGCCGCCGCGGCGCCGCCGCTCGATCCGCCGGCGGTGCGGGCCGGGTCCCACGGGTTGCGGGTGGCGCCGAAGCTCGGGCCGTCGGTCAGGCCCTTGTGGCCGAACTCGGGCAGCCGGGTCTTGGCAAACACCACGGCGCCCGCCGCGCGCAGCCGCGCGACCGTTGGATCGTCGGCCGCTGCCGCCGGGCTGTCGGCGAAAATGGCGGAGCCATGCGTCGTGCGGACGCCCGCGACGTCCACCTGGTCCTTGATGCTGACGGGGATGCCGTGCAACGGGCCGAGCGGGCGCTTTCCCACCGCCTGCTCCGCAGCGCGCGCCTCCGCCATCGCGCGCTCCTCCAGCAGCGTCACGAACGGGTTAAGCGCCGGCTGCGCGGCGCGGGCCGCATCCAGCACGGCCGCCATCAACGTGACGGGCGACAGCTTGCCGCCCCGGATCAGCGCCGCGACGCGGGCAGCCGTGGTGAACAGCAGGTCCTCGTCGGCCATGGCACCGGCGTCCTTTCGGTTCCATCACTGGAGACGGCATTGTAAATGCCGGTCGCGGAGATACCATGCCGCAAGAACAGCGTCCGGAGAACACCCATGGCCGACCTCGCCATCTCCAAGCGCGGCCTGCTGCTGGGCGGTGCGGGCACGATGGCCGGGCTGCTGCCGGGCAAGGGGCGGGCCGCCAACCGGCCGCTGACGGTCGTGCTGGAATCGGAGGCGACCATCCTCGACCCGGTCATGACCACGGCGACCATCACCCGGACCTTCGGGTTCCACGTGTTCGACACGCTGTTCGCGATGGATGGCAGCGGCGCGATCCGGCCGCAGATGGTGGATACGCACCAGGCATCTGCCGACGGGCTGCAATGGCGCTTCGTCCTGCGCGACGGGCTTCGGTTCCACGACGGCGCGCCGGTCACGGGGGCCGACTGCGTCGCCTCGCTGCAGCGCTGGGCGCCGCGCGACAGCCTGGGGCGCATGATGCTGGCCGCGGGCGCCACGCTGGCGGCGGACGGGCCGCGCGGCTTCACGATCACCCTGGCCAAGCCGTTCCCGCTGATGCTGTCCGTGCTGGGCAAGCCGAACGCGCCGGTGCCCTTCGTCATGCCGGCCCGCGTGGTGGCCGCGGCGGGGGACGGGCGGATCAAGGACGTGGTCGGCTCCGGCCCGTTCGTGTTCCAGCCCGACGCTTGGCGGCCCGGCGACAGCATGGTGTTGGAGCGTTTCGCGGCCTACGTGCCCAGGCCGGAGCCTGCGGACTTCCTGGCCGGCGGCAAAACCGTGCGGATCGAGCAGGTGGTCCTGCGCGTGATGCCTGACGACGCGACGGGCGCCACGTCGCTGATGGCCGGGGAGATCGACTACATGCAGTACCTGCCGTTCGATTGGCTGGATCAGTGGGGCAAGACGCCCAACGTGGCGCTGATGGCCCTGAGCGGGCTGGACATGTTTCAGGGCAATTTCCGGCTGAACCATGCCAGCGGCCCGTTCGCCGACCCGGCGGTGCGCGCCGTGCTGTGGAAGCTGGTGGACCAGAAGGAGATGCTGGACGCGGCCGGCATCCCGCCGCGCTACCGGGTAGAGGATTGCCGGTCCTTCTGGATATGCGGCACGGGGCTGTCCACCGACGCCGGCTCGGCCGTGGCGAAGCCAGACCCCGCGGGCGCGCGGCGGGCGCTCGCCGCCACCGGCTACAAGGGTGAGCCGGTGGTCATGCTGCAGGTGTCCGGCTCGATCCAGCAGGCGGCAGGCAGCCTGCTGGCGCAGCGCATGACAGAGGCGGGCTTCACCGTGCAGGAGCAGGTGATGGACTGGGGCACGGTGCTGGCGCGCCGGGCCAAGCGCGACGGCTGGAGCGTGTTCCCCGTTTACTCGAACGGCACCGACATGGCCTCCCCGCTGACGCATTTCTACGTATCGAACAACTGTGCCGACTATCCCGGATGGAGCTGCAGCCCGGCGCTGACCAAGTTGCTGGCCGAGTTCGCAGCGGCCCCGGACGACGCCGCCCGCAAGCCGCTCGCTGCCAGCATCCAGGAGGAATGCTACCGCCTGGCGCCGTCCGTCATGTGGGGCCAGTTCTCCCGCCCAGCGGGCTACCGCTCGCGGCTGAAGAACCTGATCCAGTCCGCCTACCCGATCTTCTGGAACGTCGAGCTGGCATCAGCCTGAGCGTTGCTGGCCCCTGATTACGCAACAAGGAGCGCAGACGACTTGGCTTCTCCCGACCATGCCGCATTGCACGCCGCCATCCCGAGCCTGACGGGGGAGGCGGCGTTGCCGGGCCTGGCGGACGCGGTCACGGTGCATCGGGACGAATGGGGCATCCCGCATATCCGGGCGCGCAGCGCCGCCGACGCCCATTTCGCGCTCGGTTTCGTGCACGCGCAGGACCGACTTTTCCAGATGGACCTGACCCGGCGCAAGGCGTTGGGCCGCTCTGCCGAGTGGCTGGGCGCCGAGGCGGCAGAAGCCGACATCCTGTGCCGGCGGCTTGGCATGGAAGCGGCGTGCCGCCGCGACCACGGCGCGCTGGGCGCAGAAGCACGGGAGATGCTCGCCGCGTACAGCGCCGGGGTGAACGCCTTTCTGCGGTCCGATACGCCGCGTCCGGTCGAGTACGCGCTGCTCGGCGCAGAGGCGGAGACTTGGGAGCCGTGGCACAGCATCGCGGTGATGCGGCGCTTGGGCCTGCTGATGGGGTCCGTGTGGTTCAAGCTGTGGCGCGCGCTGGCGCTGCCGGCCGTGGGTACCGAGAACGCGGCCAAGTTGCGCTACGATGACGGCGGCCGCGACCTGCTATGCATCCCGCCGGGCGCCGTGGCGGAGCGTTGGGCGGCGGACCTCCATGCGCTGCGCCCGGCGGTGCAGGCGCTGCTGCAGGCGATGGGGCCGGACGAGACGGGGGGCGGCAGCAACAACTGGGCGGTCGGGCCGGGGCGGAGCGCCACCGGGCGGCCGGTCCTGGCCGGCGACCCGCACCGGGTGTTCGAGATCCCGGGGATGTATGCCCAGCACCACCTCGCCTGCGATGCGTTCGACGCGGTGGGGCTGACGGTCCCGGGCGTGCCGGGCTTTCCGCATTTCGCCCATAACGGCCGGGTCGCATACCGCGTCACCCACGCCTTCATGGACATCCACGACCTGTTCCTGGAACGGTTCAATGACGGGGGCGCCGCCGCCCGCTTCGGCGACGGCTGGGAGCCGGTGCGCACGCGGAGCGAAACCGTGGCCGTGCGCGGCGAGCCTGACCGGACTGTCACGGCCGTGGAAACCCGGCATGGCCCGGTGATCGCCGGCGACCCGGCCCGCGGCGCGGCGCTGGCCCTCCGCTCCGTCCAGTTCGCCGAGACGGACCTGTCGTTCGATTGCCTGCCGCGCATGTTGGAGGCCGGCAGCGTCGCGGCGCTGTTCGAGGCGACGCGCGGCTGGGGGTTGATCGACCACAACCTGGTCGCCGGCGACACCGGGGGGCACATCGGCCATCTGGTGCGCGCGAAGCTGCCCCGCCGTCCCCGCGCCAATGGCTGGCTGCCGGTGCCGGGCTGGACGGGAGAGGGGGAGTGGCAGGGTTGGATTGCGCAGGAGGACATGCCGCAAGCCATCGACCCGCCCGGCGGCGTGCCCAGTGGCGTAATCGTCACCGCGAATAACCGCGTGGTGGCCGACGACGCCGACGAGTACTTCTGCACCGACTGCCACCCGCCATACCGCGCCGCGCGCATCGCTGCGCGGATCGACGCCCTGCCGTTGTTCCAGGTGGGCGACGCCGCCGCGCTGCACGCTGACACGC
>CAXTUQ010000283.1:5529-7678 GCA_964247405.1 uncultured Acetobacteraceae bacterium | reverse complement strand
GTCGAGCGCCGGGCGCTGGTAGAACGGCCCCAGGTTGCAGCCGGCCAGCGCCGTCGCGACCAACAGCGCCGCGGGCATCAGGATGGCGGCCGGCGCCAGGGAAGCGCCGGTTCGCCCCGCACGGCCCGGCATCACCGCGGGCCTGAGTGCTGCGTGGTTTCGGCGAGCTTCGCGCGGCCCTCCGGCGACAAGGTGCCGATGGCCGCGAGCAGGCTATCGCCGAACCGGCCGGACGTTTCGGCCCAGCGCGCCTGGTAGGCGGCCATCCGCTCGTGGACGGCGTGCTCGTCATACGGGTTCTGCGCGATGCTGTGGGCGAGGTCGGCGCGGGCGTCGGCCATGCGGTGCCGGGCGGCGTCGAACCAGGGCTTCTCATGGTCCAGCGCGGCGCGGAACCGGGCGGCGTCGGCCGGTGGCAAATCGCGCGCCATGCGTTCGGCGGCCCCCGCCAAGCCCGGCGGACCCGGCGGACCCATGACAAGGCGGGCGCCGACCAAGGCCGCAGCGAACAGGTTGCCGGCCACCGACAGCCACAGCACGCGGGTCCGCCACGGCTCGCGCAACCAGGGATCGCGCAAAGCGGGCATCATGGTGCCGGGATCATAGGACCGCGTCGATCGCGATGGCCTGCACCGCCCCGAACAGGTCCGGCTGCTCGGTCTCCAGGCTGGCCGAACCCAGGTAGAACCCGGCCACCGCGCAGACCGTCAACACGCCGCCCAGCGCGCCGCGCCGCAGCATCGGACGCGCCGGCTTTACCCGCCCGGCCGTGCGTTGCCGGAGCCGGCCCTGCAGGCTGGCCAGCAGTGCGAGATCGGGCGCCGGCAAGTCTTCCTGCGCCAGCGCGTCGGCCATGACCTGCCGCGCCGCCGGGCAGTGCCGCAGGAGCGACAGGGCCGCCGCCCGTTCCGCCGCAGGCCAGGCGGCGAGGTCCGTCCCGTGGACGCGCAAGCCCCAATCAAAGCGGCGGGGCGTCATGAGGATCATCCGTCCCGGGCTTCCAGGTAGGCGCGCAACACCTTGCGGCCCCGGTGCAGCAGGCCCTCCAGCGCCCGGGTGGACACCTGCAGGGCGCGCGCCGCGTCCTGCCCGGACCAGCCCTGGTCGTAGGTCAGGGCCAGCGCCGCGCGCTGCCGGTCGGGCAGGGTGGCGATGGCCTCCGCCAGCATCCGGTTGCGTTGCTGCGCCGCGATCACCGTGTCGGCCATCGGCGCCCCGTCGCACAGGTCGTCTGGCACGGCAACGTTCGGGCGCGCGGCGCGGACCCGGTCAATCGCGGCGTTCACCGCGATGCGGTGCAGCCAGGTCGCCACCGCGCCCTGCTTCGGGTCATAGGACCGCGCCCGGGTCCAGGCGCGCAGCAAGGCGTCTTGCGCCACGTCCTCCGCCGCCGCCGGGTCACCCAGCACGCGGAGCGCCGCCCGGCGCAGCCGCAGCAGGTAGCGCGCCGCCAGCGCGTCGAACGCCGCGCGGTCGCCCTCGGCGGTGAGCGCCATCAGGGCTTGGTCGGAGGGCGGGGAAGGGTCAACGGTCATGCGCGCGGGCCTGTCAGCGTTGGGAATGATACGGCAGCGCGCATCCGTCCCCACGCCGGCCGGAACCGGTCCCAGGTTCCGTCCCAGAGTCGGTCAGCGTGCGGCCAGGATGCGCTCGGCGAGCTTGAGATGGGGCCGGTCAATCATTTTGCCATCGAGGGCGAACACGCCCGCCCCCGGGTTGGCGGCAAAGCCGGCGCATATCTGCTCTGCCCAGGCGACCCGCGCCGGGCTTGGGGTGAAGGCGGCGGCGACAGGGGCGACCTGGCCCGGATGGATGCAGAGCTTGCCGGCGAACCCGTCCGCCGCCGCCTGCCGCGCTTCCGCGTCCAACCCGGCGAGGTCGCGCGGGTCGGGCCACGGCGTGTCAAGCGCCGCGACGCCGGCTGCCGCCGCGGCGAGCAGGATGGCGGCGCGGGCGGCGGCCACCGGGGCGGCGTAGCCATGCCCGGGGCCGCGCGGCGCGATCCCGAGATCGGCCGACAGGTCCTCCGCCCCGAAGCACAAGGCCAGCAGCCGGGCCGGCGCCCCCCGGTAGTCGATCCGCGCGAGCGACGCCGCGGTTTCCGTCACCAGCGCCAGCACGCCGACGCTGCCAAACGGCAGGCCATGCG
>CAXTUQ010000283.1:0-5515 GCA_964247405.1 uncultured Acetobacteraceae bacterium | reverse complement strand
CCAGCACTTCCAAGTGATGGTCGAGCGCCAGCAGGTCGTCCGGCCCGGCGCATTTCGGCAGCAGCACCGCCGCCGGGCGGTGCGGCACGACCGCGGCGAGGTCCGCCAGATACCAAGGCGTGCCGCGCGGGTTGACCCGCACCACCACGCCCGGCCGCGACACGGACGGCAGCAGCGCCGCCACCAGGGCGCGGGCCGCGTCCTTGCCCGGGGGCGCCACGCTGTCCTCCAGGTCCAGGATCACGCCGTCGGCCTCGGACACCAACGCCTTGTCGGCCTTGCGCGCGCTGTCGCCCGGGGCGAACAGCAGGTTGCGCAACTTGAATGAATGGGGCATCGCACCGGCTCCGATCACACGCTTTGTCCGTGGAACAATCTTGCGCCGCTGCCCCCGATATGCAAAGCAGCGGATCAAGGAATGCATAACACGGGGAGACGGGCGGGGTGCCGGGCACCATTCTTGAGACGTCGGGCATGACGCGGGAGTTCCGCGGCTTCATCGCCGTGAACAGCGTCAACTTGCGCGTGCAGGAAGGCACCATTCACGCCCTGATCGGCCCGAACGGCGCGGGCAAGACGACCTGCTTCAACCTGCTGACCAAGTTCCTGGCGCCCACCCGCGGCACCATCAGCTTCCAGGGGCGCGACATCACGGGGATGAAGGCCGCCGCCGTCGCGCGCCTGGGCCTCGTGCGCTCCTTCCAGATCTCGGCGGTGTTCCCGCATCTGAGCGCGTTGGAAAACGTCAGGCTGGCGCTGCAGCGGGCGCGGGGCAACAGCTTCGACTTCTGGAACCCGGAATCCCTGCTGCACGGGTTCGACGACCGCGCCCGCGCCCTGCTGGCCGACGTGGGGCTGGAGGGTTATGAGGCGGAGCCGGCGGCCCTGCTGTCCTACGGCCGCAAGCGCGCGCTGGAGATCGCGACGACGCTGGCGTTGGAGCCGACCATGCTGCTGCTGGACGAGCCGACGGCGGGCATGACGCATGAGGACGTGGACCGCATCGTGGCGTTGATCCGCCGCATCCGCGCCGGGCGCACGATCCTGATGGTCGAGCACAACCTGAGCGTCGTGGAAGGCCTATGCGACACGATCACCGTGCTGGCGCGCGGGCAGGTGCTGGCGGAAGGCGACTATACCAGCGTCAGCCGCAACCCCGACGTGGTCACTGCCTACCTCGGCTCGCCCGATGCCTGACGCCGCATTCTCGGCAGAACCGATGCTGCGGGTGGCGGGCCTCAACTCCTGGTACGGCGAAAGCCACATCCTGCACGGCGTCGATTTCGACGTGGCCGAAGGGGAGGTCGTGACCCTCCTGGGCCGCAACGGCGCCGGCAAGACGACCACGATGAAGAGCATCATGGGCCTGGTGCCCCGGCGCGAGGGCAGCATCCGCTTCAAGGGCGACGAAACCACGTCCATGCGCCCGGACGGCATCGCCCGCGCCGGCATCGGCTTCTGCCCGGAGGAGCGCGGCATCTTCGCCAGCCTGAGCGTGACGGAGAACCTCCTGCTGCCGCCGCAGATCGCGCCAGGCGGCATGAGCGTGGCGGAAATCCACGCCCTGTTCCCCAACCTCAAGGAACGCGCCGGCAGCCAGGGCACCAAGCTGTCGGGCGGCGAGCAGCAGATGCTCGCCATCGGCCGCATCCTGCGCACCGGCGCGCGCCTGCTGCTGTTGGACGAGCCGACGGAAGGCCTGGCCCCAGTGATCGTGCAGCAGATCGGCCGCACGGTCCGGGAGATCAAGGCGCGCGGCTTCACCGTGCTGCTGGTGGAGCAGAACTTCCGTTTCGCCGCCACGGTGGCCGACCGGCACTACGTGATGGAGCACGGCCGGGTGATCGACATGATCCCGAACAGCGAATTGTCGGCGAACATGGGCAAGCTGCACGAGTACCTGGGTGTTTGAACCACGGGGGTGTTTAAGTCCCCGCCAATGACCGGAGCGCCTTCATGATCTCACGCCGCACCCTGCTCGCCGCAGCACCCGCCCTGGCCGCGGCGCCGCTGGCCCGCCCGGCCCGGGCGCAGGGCAAGCCGGTCCGCATCGGCGTGATGAACGACGGGTCCGGCCCCTACCGGGACATCGCCGGCCTGGCGTCGGTCGCCGCCGTGAAGCTGGCGGCGCAGGAGATGGCCGGCTCCGTCAATGCGGAGGTGCTGTACGCGGACCACCAGAACAAGCCGGACGTGGGGGCGGGCATCGCCCGGCAATGGTTCGACCGCGACGGCGTTGACCTCATCATGGACGTGAACACCAGCTCCGTCGCGCTCGCGGTGAACCAGGTCTGCAAGGAAAAGGACCGCGCCTACATCAACACCGGCGCCGCGACGACCGACCTCACGGGGCCGCAGTGCACGCCGGTGACGGTGCATTGGTCCTACGACACCTGGATGCTCGCGCGCTCCACCGGCGGCGCGGTCGTGCAGGCGGGCGGCGATACCTGGTACTTCCTGACCGCGGACTACGTGTTCGGCCAGCAGCTCCAGCGCGACACCACGGGCTTCATCACGCGCGGCGGCGGCAAGGTGCTCGGCGCGTCGGCGTACCCTTTCCCGGGCACCACCGATTTCAGCTCCTTCCTGATCTCCGCCCAGGCCAGCGGCGCCAAGGTGCTGGGCCTTGCCAACGCCGGCACGGACACGATCAACTCGATCAAGCAAGCCGCCGAGTTCGGGCTGACCCGGCAGATGAAGATCGCGGCCCTGCTGATGTACCTGTCCGACGTGCACGGCCTCGGCTTGGAAACGGCGCAGGGCCTGTACATGACGGAGTCCTTCTACTGGGACCTGAACGACCGCACCCGCGCCTTCAGCGAGCGGTACAAGGCGCTGTACCCTGGGGCGCGTCCGAACATGGACAACGCCGGCTGCTACGCCGGGGCGCTGCACTACCTCAAGGCGGCGAAGGACATGGGCGTGGCGGCGGCGCAGGCCAGCGGCGCGGCGGCGGTCGCCCGCATGAAGGCGATGCCCACGGCGGACGACGCGTTCGGCGCCGCCCGCATCCGCGAGGACGGCCTGGCGCTCATCCCGAGCTACCTGTTCCAGGTGAAGACGCCGGCCGAAAGCCGGGGGCCTTGGGATTATCTCAAGGTCGTGGTCACGACGCCCGCCGACCAGGCCTGGAAGCCGCTCGCCGAAAGCGGTTGCCCGCTGGTGCGGACGTGATCAGCATCTTCGGCATCCCCGGCCCGCTGCTGTTCGGCCAGTTGTCGCTGGGGCTGATCAACGGGGCGTTCTACGCACTGCTGTCGCTCGGCCTCGCCGTGATCTTCGGCATGCTGAACATCATCAACTTCGCCCACGGCGCGCTGTTCATGATGGGCGCGTTCGCGGCGTGGATGATGCTGACGCCGAACACCTGGCTGGCAATGATATCGCCCAGCCTTTCGGTGCCGGACTGGCTGACGCTCGGCTACTGGCCGGCGTTGATCGTGGCGCCGGTGGTCGTCGGCGCGTTCGGGCTGCTGCTGGAGCGGACCGTCATCCGGCGGCTATACAAGCTCGACCACCTGTATGGATTGCTGCTGACCTTTGGCATGGCGCTGATCATCGAGGGCCTGGCGCGCAATGCCTTCGGCAGCTCCGGCATGCCATACCGAATCCCGCAGGCCTTGTCCGGCCCGGTGGATCTCGGCTTCATGTTCATGCCGAAGTACCGGCTGTGGGTCGTCGCCGCCGCGGCCGGCATGTGCCTGCTGACCTGGTTCGTGATCGAGCGCACCCAACTCGGCGCGCGCCTCCGGGCGGCGACGGAGAACCCCAGCCTGGTGCAGGCCTTCGGCGTGAACGTGCCGCGGATGATCAGCCTGACCTATGCCGGCGGCGTGGCGCTGGCGGCGTTCGCAGGCGTCCTGGCGGCGCCGATCTACTCGGTGAACCCCAACATGGGGTCCAACTTCATCATCACCGTGTTCGCCGTGGTGGTGATCGGCGGCATGGGCAGCATCCTTGGCAGCATCGTCACTGGCTTCGGCCTGGGCATCGTCGAGGGGCTCACGAAGGTGTTCTATCCGCAGGCGTCGGCGACGGTGATCTTCGTCGTCATGGTCATCGTCCTCCTTGCCCGGCCGGCCGGGCTGTTCGGAAAGGCGGCGTAGCATGGGCGTCACCACGGTCCTGCCGCGGACGGAAGCCAGGCGCCCGTTCAGTATCTTCGGGTTCAGCAGCGCGCAGGCGGTGGCGTTCCTGCTGCTGCTGGCCGCCATCGTGCTGGCGCCGCTCGGGATCTACCCGGTGTTCCTGATGAAGGTGCTGTGCTTCGCGCTGTTCGCCTGCGCCTTCAACCTGCTGATCGGCTTCGTGGGCCTCTTGAGCTTCGGCCACGCCGCCTACTTCGGCATGGGCAGCTACGTTTCCGCCTGGACCGCCCGGAACTGGGGCCTCACGCCGGAGATCGCCATCCTGCTCGGCGGGCTGACCGGCGGGGCGCTCGGCTGCGTGTTCGGCGCGCTCGCCATCCGGCGGCAGGGGCTGTACTTCGCCATGATCACCCTGGCGCTGGCGCAGATGAACTACTTCTTCTGCCTGCAGGCGCCGTTCACCGGGGGCGAGGACGGCATCCAGCAGGTGCCGCGCGGCAACCTGTTCGGCCTGTTCTCCTTGCGCAGCGACCTCGCGATGTACGCCGTCGTCGCCGTCGTGTTCCTGGCCTTCTTCCTGCTGATCCACCGCGTCGTGCATTCGCCGTTCGGCCAGGTGCTGAAGGCGATCCGCGAGAACGAGCCGCGCGCCACCTCGCTCGGCTACCGCACCGACGACTACAAGCTGATCGCCTTCGTGCTCAGCACCTTCATCGCCGGCATCGCGGGCGGCACCAAGGCGCTGGTGTTCGGCATCGCCACGCTGACCGACGTGAACTACGCCCAGTCCGGGGAGGTCGTGCTGATGAACCTCCTGGGCGGCATGGGCACCATCTTCGGCCCCGTGGTCGGCGCGGGCATCATCCAGTGGACGGAGAACGCGCTCGCCGGCTACGGCTCCTGGGTCACGGTGACACAGGGCGTCATCTTCGTCGCCTGCGTGCTGATGTTCCGCCGCGGCGTCGTGGGGGAGATCGCGGCGCTGATCAAGCGTCCGCTGTAGCCCCCGCGGGACTTTGGCCGCCGTGGCACGGGCCTGACGAGGCAACCGGCCCGGCCTCCGTGATGTTGCACTGCATCATGGAGGTTTCGTGTCTCTGATCCCCCGCCTGCAGTCCGGCCGCTTCCACGCCGAGAACCTGTTCCGCCCGGAATCCGTCGCCATCATCGGCGCGGGCACCGAGCTGGGCGGGGCGGTGATGCGGAACATGCTCGGCGCCGGGTTCGCCTGCGCGGTGCTTCCGGTAGGGCAGGGATTGGGCGCCGCCCATGGCGTGTTCGCTTATCCGGACATCGCCGCGCTTCCGGTGGCGCCCAGCCTCGGCGTGATCGCGACCGGGCCGGACGGCGTGGCGGGGGCGTTGGCGGCGCTTGCGGCGCGCGGCACCTTCGCCGCCGTTTGCCTGGTCCCGGCGCCCGGCCTGCGG
>CAXTUQ010000282.1:0-7683 GCA_964247405.1 uncultured Acetobacteraceae bacterium | reverse complement strand
CCCGATCCCCGCGCCTCCCAGCAGCCCTTCCCCGGCGACCAGCAGCAGCCCGCGCCGGGCCTCACGTCCAAGATGACCCCCACGCCCGACCACGGCGAGCACAGCTATGTCGGCAAGGGCCTGCTGGCCGGACGCGCGGCGCTGATCACCGGGGGCGACTCCGGCATCGGCCGCGCCGTCGCCATCGCCTTTGCCCGGGAAGGGGCGGATGTCGCCATCTCCTGCCTGGAAGCAGAGCAATCGGATGCCGAGGACACGGCGCGCTGGATCGAGCAGGCCGGGCGGCGGGCGGTCCTGCTGCCCGGCGACATCCAGGAGGAGGCGCATTGCCACGCGCTGGTCGAGCAGACCGTGGCGCAGCTCGGCCGGCTCGACATCCTGGTCAACAACGCCGCCCACCAAACGGTCAACAAGGACCTGGCGGACGTCACGGCCGAGCAGATCGAGACCTCTTTCCGGACCAACGTGTTCGCCATGTACTACCTGGCCCAGGCAGCGGTGCCGCACATGAGGCCGGGGGCGTCCATCGTGAACACCACGAGCGTGCAGGCCAAGACCGGCACCAAGTCGATGCTGGTGTACGCCGCGACGAAGGGCGCGATTGCCTCCTTCACGGTCGCCTTGTCCAACCTGCTGGCGCCGCAGGGCATCCGGGTGAACTGCGTGGCGCCCGGGCCGATCTGGACGCCAATCCAGCCGATTGCCAAGAACCCGCAAGAGATCGAACAGCTCGGCCGGGGGATGCCGCTGGGCCGCGCCGGGCAGCCGGCGGAACTGGCGGGGGCCTACGTGCTGCTGGCCTCGGACGCCGGCAGCTACATGAGCGGCGCCTTGATCCCGGTGACGGGCGGGGTGCCGATGCTTTGACTCAGCCGGGCGGCAGGGCCACGCCGGACAGGCGCTCGCATTCCGCGAGCAGGCGGTCCTGCAATTCCGGCACCCGGGTCGCGCCGTGCGGCTTACGGAGCTGCTTGTGGTAGAAGTACTCGCCCGTGACAGTTGCCGCCGGGTCATCGCTGACGGCGAGCCAGGCCTGGGTCCGGTGCGCGGCGTCCAGGTCGCCCGTCGCCCGCGGGCCGCCCAGCTTCGTCGCCACCCAGCCCGGCTCCAGCGCGTTGGACAAGGTGCCCGGCCAGCGGCGGGCCACGGCAAAGGCCAGCAGCACGTCATGCAGCTTGGTGTCGGAGTACGCCTGGTTGCCCCGCCACGGACGGCGCTCCCAGATGAGGTCCTCCAGGCGCACGTCGCCGCGCCGGTGCAGCTCGGAGCTGACATAAACCAGCCGCCCCGGACGCCGGATCAGCGCGGTCAGGAGATAGGGCGCAAGCGTGTTGACGGCGAAAACGTGGGACAGGCCGTCCTCCGTGAGGACGCGCCGCCGCTCGCGAAAGCCCACGGCCGCGTTGTGGATCACGGCGTCGAACGTCCCGGAGGCATTGGCGGCCTCGGCCAGCCGCCGGGTCTGGGCGATGCTCGCGAGGTCGCCGGTGAGGACGGCGGCAGCATCTGGCACGGCGTCCAGCGCCGTCCGCCCCCGCGCCGCATCGCGTGCGTGCAGGACCACCTCGTGCCCCTCCTCGACCAGCAGGCGGGCGGCCATGCGGCCCAGGCCGTCGGAGGAACCGGTGATGAAGATGCGCGCCATGGATCTGCCCTTGCAGGGATGGACGGGATGGTGGGAGCCTGAGTCCTTGCTCAACGCGCTCGGTAAAGCGACTTGAAGTCCTCATAGGTGAACGGCCCCAACTCGCCATCGGCATCGAAGTCGGCCATGATCTGATCCGCGCTGGCCTTGATGCTTTCAAGCTCCGGCCGGGTGAGCGGGATGACGTGGATATCGGCCATCCTTGATTCGCCGCGCAGGGCTTGGGCGGGCGTTTCATGGACGGGAGTGCCCGGGAACAGGATCGTACGCAGCCCGAAGGTGGTGCTCAGAGCGGAAACCGGCGGCACCCGTGGCAGAGCGGAACTGAACAGCATCGGCTCAAGCGGAAGCGCATTGGACCGGACATCTTCCCCCGCGAAGGCCAGAAAGACGTCGTCGAAATTCCACGCCGCGGGGCATTGCAGCGCGCGCTGGAGCTGCACGGCCCGGACGATGACGTTTGGAACCTGCGAGACGAAACCATACTGGTTTTCCGTGCGTACGTGCAGCGTCCTATGCCCCGGCTTGGCGTAAACGGAGAAGCCGCCTCGGCAGTCGGGGAACTCGCTTTCGGCTGTCCTTGACTCGAAACCGTGCTCCAGCAGGCGCAGCCGGAAAAAATACTCGTCGTTGAACTGCGTGCTGATCACGAGCATCTGCGGCTCGGTGTCCGCCTTCGCGGCAAGCTGGTCCACCTGGCGCAGAGAGTTCGCCACCGAGGCCTGCCAACGGAACCAGACGAGCGGCATCCACAGCCGGCCGTAGGTGGCGTGCGGGCCGTCCCTGACGAAGGTGTCGGGAGGAACCACGGACACCAGGACAAGCCCGCCTGCCACCGCGATGCCGAGACGCCGCGGCGTGCCCTGCCCACGCAGGACGTCCAGCAGGAACTCCAACCCGCGCCCGACATGCACGAGGTAGAACGGCGCGAGCAAGGGGTAGAGGTAACGCACCTCGGTGGACAGGCGAAGGATGGCGATGGCGAGGATGAAGGCCGGGTAAGCCAGGAACAGCAGGCTCCAGCGGAGGTCAAAGCTCCGCACAACATGGCGTCTCACGTTCAGCACGACGCCGATGGCCAGCAGCACAAGGGCCGGCACGCCGATGAACAGCGCGAAGATCGTCAGGCGGAAGGCGATGCCGATCCGCGGCGGCACGAAATGGCCCGGAATATGGAGCGCGTCGATCAACGTCGTGCCCGTCATCGCGTAGCCGGCGGCGGATGCAAGCAGGAACCCCGCCGCGCATGCAAAGCCACGAGGCAGCAACGGCGCCAGCCGCCCGTGCTGCAGCCACACCGCCCCGGCAATCGCCGGGCAAAGCACGAGGGCGTCGGTGCGGCAAAGGGTGGCGGCCCCGAGCAGCACGCCGGACGCCGCGCAGGCCGAAACCGAGCCGGACCGCGACGCGGCGGCGAGCGCGGCCATGCCCAAGGCCGCGGAGATGATGTTGTCGTTAAAGAACGACCCGGTATCGACCAGGCCCGGTATGGCGATGAAGCCGACCACGCAGGCCGCGGTGCCGAGCCTGCCCCAACGTCGGGCAATCACTATGGAACTTGCGGCGAGCAGCAGGAAGCTCGCGATGACGAGGCCGCGGAACCCGGCGTCGCCCGGATGCCCGAACGCGCGATCCACAAAACTCAGGAGCAGGATGATCCCGGACCGCGTCGCGAACAGGTATTGCACGATGATCGGCGTGATGGTGTCGAAGTCCGCCAGCCGGCCCTGTTCCCAAACCAGCGTAATCGCCCGCAGGTTCGCCGTGTAGCCTTCAAGGTGCTGCGAAAACAGGACGGGGCTGAGCAGGTAAGCGCCGATGCAGGCGGCAAGCGCCCGCAAAGGCCAAGGCCTGTGCGCGCCGGCACGCGCAGGCCGCGTCTGGAGGCTCAGTTCCTGTTGTCCTGGCATAAGGCGGCGTCCGTCACGGCAGCAGGGGAGGCGAGGGGGGCATCAGCCGCCCCGGCCCGCAAGCGCCTGCGCCGCGCGCAGGGCCGCTGCAGGCGGGGCGCGCACGAACTCCTCCACCTGCGCCGGCGTCCCCAGCAGGCCCACGTCGTCGAGGCCGAGCTGGGCGATCCTGACCTCGCCGCCCCCCTGGATGATCTGGTTGTAGAGCGGCGCGACGTAGCGCTCCCCCTTCTCCTCGCGCCCGCCCGTCCCGAAGTAGGCGGCGTATGCCTCGGCGTAGAGGGAAGCGGAGCGGAACCAGTACAGGCCCACGGTGGCGTGCGGCGAGATGCGGGCCTTCTCGCGCAGTTCCAGCACCCGCCCGTCCTCGCCGAGGCGCGCGAACGACCATCCCTCGCCCGCGCCCGGGAAGCAGGGCACCCAGCCGTCGCACCCGTCCGGGACCAGCGACGGGCGGATCAGCTCCGGGCGGACAAAGGTGTCGATGTTGAACACCGCGAACGGCAGGCCCGGCTCGGCCGCTTCCGCCAGCATCAGCGCCGTCGTCGCCTGCCCGTCGGTCGGCGCGTCGAGTTCCAGGATCTGGCCGACCGCGATGCCGAGCCGCCCGCAGCGCTCGCGGATGAACTCGGCCGATCCGTCGGCCCGGCGCACGGCGAAGGAGAAGCGCCACCCGGCCTCCTTGAAGCCCCCCAGCGCCGCCATCGACCAGTCGAACAGCGGCAGCCCGAGTGCCTCGATCCGGTACTTCGGCTGCGTGTAGCCCGCCTTGGCGAAGCGCGAGCCGAAGCCGGCCATGGTGACGGCGACTACTCCTGGCACTGCCCGTCCTTCACCAGGCGGTCCCGCACGCAGAGCCGGTCCAGCTCCTCCAGCGAGTTCTCGATGAACTCCCGCGGACGCACCGAGCGGTCGTCGATGTAGAAGCCGTTGTCGCCGGGCCAGGGCTTGGCGACGTGCACCTCGTGGAACGGCACTGCATGGCGCCGGAGCCAGTCGATCAGCACCGGCAGGACGTGCGCGTTGATCTCGCCGGGGTTGCCGTCGTAGCTGCGCATCCCCCGGGCTGACTGGATCACGATGCGCCAGCCCTCGGCGGCCATGCTTTGCAGCCGGGCCAGCAGCAGCGGCTCCGGCTGCAGGTCCTGGTAGCTTTCGCCCGGCGCCTTGATGGGGCACAGCGTCCCATCCAGGTCCACGACCAGCACCTTGGTTCCGGCGATCATCGGGCGGCCTCCAGATCTTGAATGAGCCGGGCGGCGATCAGGGCGAAGCCGGCCAGCTTGCGGGGATGGTCCATGTGCAGCGGCAGCATCGACATGAACAAGGAGAGTTCGTAGGCGCGGACGACGAACAGCGGATGCTCCTCTTCCAGCCGTTCCGTCAGGATGTCCCGGCCCCAAAGGGGCGGGCCGCCGCTGTCGAGTGTCAGCTGCAGCTTGAGGTCTTCGTCGAGCGCGCAGTCGAACAGGTCGTTGTTGACGAAGTCGTAGCCGCCCATGGCCGAGTGGCTGAACTTGGCGAGGTCATACAGCGGGTGCATCCAGGCCTCGTCCAGCGTGCGGGCGCCACGGGGGTCGATCAGGCGGAACATGCCGATGCGCCGGTCGAACAGGATGTTGGAGAAGCAGGGATCGCCGTGCCCGATGGCAAGGGCCGAGGACGGGTCGCGCCGGATGGCCTCCCGCACCAGCGCGTCGGCCCGGCCCTGCATGGCCCGCAACCCACCGAGCGGGCCGGACGACTCCAGCACCCGGTCGAGCTGGCGGCCCACGTCGCTCGCCAGGCACTCCGCCAGGCGCTCGTCCATCTTGGCCAAGATGTCGCGGGTTGCCTGCTCCCGCACGGCGGCGACGCCGATTTCCTGCGTCGGACGCGCCCCGAGGAAGTCGAAGAACCGGTCCACCAGGGTCGCGAACGACCGCTCGTCAAAGGCGAAGTGGATGAATTGCAGCGCGGCGTCCGGGACGTTGAGGCGTTCCATCGAGTAGCCGGCGCGCTCCTCGTCCTCCTGGAAATCGAAGGTGGGGAGAAGGAAGGCTTTCAGCCGCTCCGGCACGACGTGGAAGAAGCCGTACTCCCGCGCCATCTTGACCCGGTTGGAGGAGGTCTTGCGGAACACCGCGCCGACCCGGGCCGTGGTGTTGAAGTGCCGGGCCTCCGTCGCGTCGCCCATGAAGGCCAGGAACGCCTCCGGGCGGCGCAGATCGACGAAGCCGAAGTGGTCGAGCATGGTCGGATGCTCGGTCGCGAGGCCGATGGCAAGCTCGCGGATGTTGGCCGGGCCGCGGGCGCGGAGCAGGGCGATGGCGTCGGGCGCGGTCAGGAGTGCTGCGGCATCGTCGTCGAACACCGGGGCGAGCAGCATGGATTGCAGGATGTAGCGGCCCTTGTCGATGGCCGCGGGCAGGCCGCCAGGCCGGGTCGGCATCAAGAAGGACGGCAGGCGCAAGAAGGTGTGGTTCGGCTGGCTGTCCTCAATCAGCTCGGCCAGATGGTGGGCGTCGCGCTCATCGACCAAATGGAACAGGTCCGTGGCGCCGCCCTCCACGCAGGAGCGCCTGACCTCCTCGCCCAAAGACAGGCGCTTGCGCAGGATGCCGGAGAACCGGGTGGCGCCGATGATAGCGTTGATGTCGGAGGGCGGCGTGCGCCGGTCGTCGTAGATGACGGTCACGGAGCGGTTCATGGGACAGGACGGTTCATAGCGTCTTGGCCGTCACGCGCAGGTGCAGCCGCCGGGTCCGCCGGGCCGAGAAGGACGGCGTGAAGGCGGGGACGCTGCGCAGCGGGGAGCGGATGCGCGAAAGGTATAGGGCGGTGGCGCCCGCCCAAAGCGGCAGCAGGGTGAGCAGGCAGGCGAGCACATACAGGCTGACGACCTGCGGCGTCGTCCCCTCCGTGACCTGGGGGAACAGCGTGCGGGCGAGCAGCTGGGGCAGGAAGGCGCCGGGACCGCTCACCTGCTGCGCCAGCAGCACGAGCATCCCGCTCTCGATGACCCAGATCACGGTGGACAGGAACAGCAGCAGCATGAAGTTGCCGCGCAGGCGCTCCCGCGCGCTGCTGACCGCGAGCCGCGAGGCATCGACGAGGCGGAGCAGCTTGCGCGCGCGCGGGGCCGAGTGGTTCTGCAGGATGTAGGCTTGCAACGCCTCAAGGCAGCCCGGCGCCACGAGCACGACGAACAGGCCGAGCACTGTCGCCAAGGTGAGCAGGCCCGCAATCAGCATTGCGCCGGGCGCCATCCGCCCGGCGAAACCGGCCACCACCGCCAGCGCCAGCAGAAGGACAAGCGCGTCCAGCATCCGGTCCAGCAGCACGATCAGCAGCGAACCGCCTGGATTCCGGGACAGCCAGGCCAGTTGTTGCCAGCGGTAAAGCTCGCCGAGCTTGAACGGGACGATGAAGGACACGGGCGCCGCATGGAAGTGCAGGAGCACGACGGTCCGGACGTGCATGTTGAGCGCCGGCGCCGCCAGCAATGCCAACCGCGCCGCGCGGAGGACGTGGGCCGCGCCGTAAAGGATGACTGCCGCCAGCACCGCCGCCCAGGCGCCGCGCAGCGCAAGCAATGCGCTCCAGATTTGATGCGGCGGGGTAAAAAGCATGACAACCAACAATGGAAAGGCGATCAGCAGCACGCGCGTGCTCGGCATGACCGTCCCACGAGGCTTGGTTGCTGGCGCCATTCGTGAGAACACGCGATGAAACTGTTCAGGCCTGAACTTCATCCGGCGTCAGTCCGTCTGATGTCGCGCGTTGCGGCCGCTCGACGCATCCAGTCCGGGTTGGGGCGTCAATGATGCGACCTTACCATCAGTAAACCTTGATCTGAATATTTCAGTACAGCAACATATCGCAAAACAAATCGACGGGCCATGCGGCATGGCCCGACCTACACTTTCCGGTTGCATGGCGCTCCAGAGATTTGACTATTTTTTGTGATTCTGCAAGTTCCAGCCCGCAGCAGTCGGACGCGCCCTGCCTCACAAACGGATGGGCAGGCCTGAGTTCACCGCAACAGGCTTGAACGGTTCGTGATGGCGGCGGTGGCCGCTTGCTGTTCCTCGGGCGTGTGCGGCATGGCGAGCGCAGCCGACACCCTGCCCAACGGCAGCACCGCGA
>CAXTUQ010000281.1:0-7687 GCA_964247405.1 uncultured Acetobacteraceae bacterium | reverse complement strand
GCGCCGGGCCGTCGATGGAGCGGTCCACGTGGCTTTCGGCCGCGAGGTGCATCACGGCGTCGGGCCGATGCGCCGCGAAGATGTCGCGCATGGCGGCGGCGTCGGTGATGTCGGCGCGGAGGTGCCGGTGTCGCGGATGGGTGCGCGCTTCCTCCAGCGCGTCCTCGGAGGCGGCGTAGGTCATCTTGTCCACGTTCACGACATGATGGTCGGTGGCGCGGATCAGGTGGCGGATGACGGCCGAGCCGATGAAGCCGCATCCGCCGGTGAGGAGTATCCGCATGAGGGGTGGGGTGTCCTGCTTACCGTTTCGGTGCTGCAAACTGCCAGCGATGCCGGGGCGGGGCAATCTGCTTTTAACGGAGCTGGGCATGCAAAGAATGCGACGATCCGGTTGCGAAAGTGTCTCGCCAAATCGGCTGCATTCGCGATATGTCGGTTAAACCACGCGGAACGGTTGCAGACAGGGGCCTGGATGGACACGCTGGCCGACATGGCTTCGGATATTGCAAGCGACCCGGTAGCGCTGCAGGACGGCGTGCTCTGCCTTCGGCTCGGCGGGCGGACCGTGCCGCTGCGGATGGGCACGGCGTCGGTCGAGAGCTTCGTACCGGGATGGCGGCCGGTGTTCCTATACACCGGGTTCTCCTCCTTCGCCCTGCTGCAATTCAGCAGCGACTCCGGGGAGACTGCCATATGGATCGTCGATGCGGACGGGGTTCGGCTCGGCGGGTCACTGGGGGAGTTGGAGCCGGATGCACGGGAGGCGCTGCGCGTTGCGGCGGCGCCGCGGGTCGCGCATTGGGCGGACGCGGTGCTGCAGCAGCCGGCGCTGTCACCCGACCCGCAGGCCCGCGCGTTCCTGCGGCTGCCGGAGGAGTTCCGGCGCGACATCGGCCAGCTTTGCGCCGCTTCGGCGCTGCCGCCGGTCCGCCGAGTCGTGCTGGACGCGGCGCCGGACCTTTGGGATGGCGGATGGGGCCTGGACCGAGGGCATGTGGAAACCCTGCTGGAGACGCCGTTCCAGAACCGGCTGCTGCGGGCGGCGGAGGACGGAATGCTGAGCTGGCCCAGCCCGGTGGACGGTCGGACGCTGACCGTGCAGGGCAGCCTGTGCTCCGACGATTTCCGGTTTGCCTACCGGCTTGCGGACCCCGTGCATGGGTTGGTGTGCTACCCGATCGTGTCCCACCACCATGCGGCGACGCTCGGGCTGTATGTGCCGGCATTGGGCCTTCTGCTGGTTCGTGACGGATGGGCGGCGGGTTGGCTGGATGTCTATGCGCCGAGCGTGACGGAATGGCTGATCCCGCTGATCTGCCGTTTCGGGAACGCGCTGGAGGGTTACTTCGGCGCGGGCGCCAGCCGCATCGCCAGCATCATGCGCGGCTGGCCGTCCAACCATTTGGGCCATCAGCTTTGGAACGAGCTGAGCGGGATCGACCAGTTCCTGCGTTCGGCCTCCGGGCCGCATCTTCCCGAATGGATCGTGCCCGGTCCGGAAACCGAGCTTTGGGGACCCATCGACCAGATCTTCCCGCAACTTCAGGGCCGGGTGGACCGGTCCGCATCCAACGCCGACGCCGCCGTCAGGGCATCCTACGACACCGGCTCTTGCCTCGTCCGGGTCACGAGCGAATACGTCTCCGCAGGGTTGCGCGCCAGCTTGCAACGGCTCGTCGAGGCGGACCCGGTGCATGGCGAGGTCTGCCGGGTCATCGAGGGGTGGGCGCGGCCGGAGGCCCCGGTGATCCTGATCGGCCTGCGCGTCGAGAACCGGACGATGGTTGATCTGCTGGATTTCTGCGAGGAGTTGCTGGAGCGCGTGGCCGACGCCTTCCCCGGCGCAATCCTGATTTTGGACGGGCATAATTCCGGCGGGGACGGCCGGGTGATCGTGAGCCACGGCGAGTTGGGTGCGCGCCGGCCGCCGCTTGAGATCGAACGGCAGATCGCGGCGCACTTGCGGCGGCTCCAGGTTGGACGGGACGTGCTGGTGGTGGACACGTTGGGGGCACCGGTCCGGGCGAGCTTGGCTTGGTGCGGGCAGGCGGACTGCTTCTTTTCGATCTGGGGGGCGAGTCTTTCCAAGTATCGCTGGGCCTGCAACAAGCCTGGGCTTGTCGTTACGAGCCGGTGGAACCTGATGCACCGGCCCGATCTGCACATCTATGATTCACCGGAGTACATGGAAACCTTAACCGAACTGGCGTTCGTGGACGCAGCGCTCGTCGAGGACGACCCCAGCGCTCCGCTGTTGGTGGACGTTGGACCGGGTCAGCCGTCATTCTTCAACTTTTCTGTCGATCGCAGGCAGGTGATGCCACGGATTGCCCGGGTCGTCGAAGCTTCGCTGGGGCGCCAATCCGCCATGGGAGCCTCCTCCCTTCCCCGGCATGGGGCGTGATTGCTGATCGCAACGATGCGGCATGATGATCGGGGCATCTCCATACCAAATGCGGCATTGGGCGACGGAGAAGCCAAGCCTGAAGAAGCATGCTCCATGAAGCACGTCGTTGACCACGCCTGTTCTATGCAGCCAGCACCCGGCGTTTGGCTTCTTTACGAAAACGGCTACTCTGTGCTCGCATACCTGGGCGGTGAGCGCCGCAGGTTGCATCGGGCTGGACATCTGGTTGGCGCCTTGTCGGCGGATTGGTCGGTTGAAGGGATCTATCCTCAGCTTGCCCCCATTGTCATCATCTCCTTGAAGCACGTTGATGGTTCCGTGCAGCGATGGATCATCGACGCAGCAGATGCAGCCTACGATGACGCGATCCCACAGTTGCCGGAAGCGCTGCGCGACGCGTTGTACCTGAGCACCATGCGTTTGCTGCGCAATTTGCACGGCTGTGGCGAAACGGCTTCAGCGGCTTGGAACGCCCTTCCTCGGCTGACCAGGTTGGAACTGTTGGCCAACTTCGCAAGCTATCCTGGGTCCGGCGGGCGCGGCCTGCTTGAACTCTTCTGCACGTTGGACACTGCGTCTTTTCCTACGTTGAGCGTCTCCTCCAACGATGGAGTCGTATCGGTGTCGCTGCCAAACGGAATGGAAATCCCGGTCTTGTTTGGTGGGTCGGTGCTTCGGACCGCAGACTTCCAGCCCGGCTGGGCCGCAGATGCTTTGTATTGCGACTTCGCACCGTTGTTCCTGCTCATGTTGCGCCATGACACTGGCGTTGGCGCGGTCTGGGTGCTTGACCGCAATCTCTTGCGGGTCGGTGATAGGAATGATCTTTCTCCACCGATCAAAGAAGAATTGCGCTCACGCGCTGCGCCGGTTCTTAGACGCTACCTGGACTCCGTGTTGGCATTTGCCGACCCAGATTCCGATCCGGTCGTCGAGCGATGGCTGAGGATTGACCCCGAGACGCGAGACACTCTTTGCGTGCTTTGCGCCAACACGATCTACCCTGAACCGACATCCTTGAGCTTGCAGCAAACACCTTCTGTGCTTCCCGTCATTGCAAGCGGCTGCGACCAGCGATTGGTCCTGCTGCACCATGATGCCGTCGAGAAAGCGGTTGCAACGGATTTGCATGAGCAAATCATCAAAGCAATCAGCAATGGCGATTTAGAGTGGCCCAGCCCGGTCGATGGCAGCCTAGCCAGGTTGCAGGGCGTTTTCATGTGGGACGATTGCACGTTCTTTTATCAATTTGTTGATCAAAATGGGTTAATTTTTATTATAGTTGCGAGCGACCGTTGTGCGAGAATGGTTGGTATATTTTTTCCTTTAAGTAATTTTATTCTATTTGACAGATCTCTTATAAAGATTTTTGAGCCAAATATTTGGCTGCGCAGAAACTTGGGGGGTAACGTCTGGGACCTTTTGATCCGGCATGCTAACCAGTATGCGCGGGAAATGGCGTCACGGCGGTTTTTGCAGCGGCCTCGTCTTGTTAACGTCCTCCTGGCGCATCCGCGGGTCCACATCGGCCACCACCTTTGGAACGACCTGTCCGGCTTCGAGGCGCTTTGCCATGCGGCGCCGCCCGAGCGCTTGCCAACCACGCTGATTATCGGGGCATCCGATGGCAGCGCCGAGTTGTTCGGCCCCATAGAGGCGCTGTTCCCGGCGATGCTGGGCCGAATTGATCGGTCTTTGGAGACCGTTGATGCGTTCATCCGCTGGGCCTATTCGAACGATGCCTGGCCAGCCCGCATAAGTCGCGAGTATGTTTCTACAGCTCTGCGCCGGCGAGTCATGGATCATCTCGTCAAGGCCGATGAAGTCGTGCACACGCAAGCCATGCTGGTAGAATTGCGGAAGAACAAGGACCGGGCGCCGATCATCATCTTCGGCTTTCGCGTTGAGGACCGCACTTTCGTTGACCTTCCGGCCTTTTGCCAGGCTTTCGTTGGTTTCATGGCTGAGCGGCATCCAGGCTCGACCGTCGTCTTTGACGGTTATAATTGCCGCCCGGGAGCAACCTCCGGCTCTGTCAATCCAGGCATGGTGCACCATTTGGCGCGACAACCGCCCGAACGGATCGAGGGAGATCTCGTTGCGTCGCTCGTTGAGCGCTTCAACGGAAAACCTGTCACGATCATCGGCACGACAGGGAAAAGCATCGCGACAAGCCTGGCGTGGTGCCGCAACGCAGATGCGGCGTTTGCGGTCTGGGGTGCAGGTCTTGCTAAAATCCGCTGGCTTGCTAACCTGCCGACGATGATCGTGACGAGCCGCGCCAACATGCTCTCACGCAGCGATCTCGCGATCTACTACGATCCCGCTTTTATGGAAGAGCCTGCGCCGGTCATGTTCCCGGATCCTTCCTCTATCACCGATATGCCTGAACATGTTGCGCTTGCGACTGGCTTTATCCAGGGCGGCCGGGAATGCTTCGCGACCGACACTGATCAGATCCTGTCGGAGTTTGGGGCTTTCTTGGATCGCATTGTTCGAGCAGACTAGCATGAAAAACGTTGCCATTTGTTTCTCTGGCCACCCCCGGGTGTTTTTTGAACACACCACAGCTTGGGATCAGTATTTCTCAATGATCCGAGAGAAATACAACCTATTTTTCTATTTTCACTGCTGGGCGGATCAAGGCCTTGTGCCACTCATTGACGGGCAGTATGCTGAAGGGCAGATCACCCTTGGATATTATCAAGCAACACAAGATCTCATCAATTATCTATGCCCAGCGGCATTCTCGATTGAAAGCTTCTCACCAGAACTTCTGCAGAAATCCAAAGAGTTCCCACCCGTCATACTTTCAAGCTGGCAAGCAAGTCGCAAGAAGATACTCTCACAACTTTACAGCATCAGCCGAGCGGATGCGATACGTGAAACTTTCGAGGCGTCTAGAAACGTCAAGGCCGATGTTGTCGTGCGAATGCGGTTCGACGCAGTGCCCTGTAATTTTAACTTGAACGAAATCGACTACGTTGCTGCGCATCCCGATTCAAAGGTCTTATTCGCTCCTTCCCCTGCTTGGCATGTCCATCCCGGCGGCGGTGGCGGTTGCAAGGAGTGCCACAGCTTCTTCGACGTCAACTGGCTCCGAGCTGATTTCGATTTCCAGACTCACGAATTTCTTAAACATCACCGTCACCACCGAAACGACATCTGCGACCTTTTCGCAATTGGCAGTCCGCGAACGATGGAGCGTTACGCGCAAATTTATCGGGATGCGCAACTCCTGAACGCTCAAATTCAGGCTGATGTCCACCCCCGAGTCATGCAGGATTACCATCTCGTCCAGGACGGCGACGACCCCTCCGACCGTCGCATCCAATCCACGTCAGCGTATCCATTCGATATCGAGGAAAGCCCCATCTTCGTTCCGGAAAAACTGATCAGGTATCAGATGGCCGGGTTCCTCGTCGTCCACGGCGAAACCGTTGTGGTGATCCAGCGGCGTTGACCTGTCCATAACGATTGAAGCGTCGCCTTACTCCTCCCCCCGATGGATCGGGTCCACCCAAGCCACCGCCTCCGGCCGCTCCACCCCCGCGATGTCCAGGTTCACCACCACCGCCTCGTTGTCGCTCCGCACCAGCACGCATTCCAGCGTCTCCGTGGCGCTCGCGTTGATCTCCTGGTGCGGCACGTACGGCGGCACGAAGATGAAGTCGCCTGGCCCGGCCTCCGCCACGAACTCCAGCGCGTTGCCCCAACGCATCCGCGCCCGGCCGCGCAGCACGTAGATGACGCTTTCCAGCGCGCCGTGGTGGTGCGCGCCGGTCTTGGCGTCGGGGTGGATGTGCACCGTGCCGGCCCACAGCTTCTGCGCGCCGGCCCGGGCGAAGTCGATGGCGGCGGCGCGGTTCATGCCCGGCGTTTGCGGCGTGTTGCTGTCCAGGCTGTCCCCCGGGATCACCCGCACCCCGTTCAGCTTCCAATCCGTGTCTGCGGTCCCGTCCATGCCTGGCTCCCTCCGGCTCCGATCCCGGAAGGGTGGCCCGTCCGCCGCGGGTTCGCAAGGCGGTGCCAAGCCGGGCAAGCTCCGCTATAACCCTCGTGGACGCGGCGCAAGCCGCCGCAAACAGGACGCCCGACATGGACATGCCCGCCCCGCACCAGGCCGAACGGACCCGAAACGGCCAGCAGGTCGCGCGGGTCGCGCTCGCCATCGGCCTCGCGGCGCTGGGCCTGTACGTGCTCCAGGGCTTCCTGCGCGCCTTGGTCTGGGCGGCGATCCTGGCGATTGCCACTTGGCCGCTGTATCAACGGACGCAGCATCGGTTCGGCGCCGGTCGGCATCGCGTGCTGCTGCCGCTGCTGTTCACCGCGGCGATCACCCTCATCTTCGTGATCCCGCTGGCGCTCGTGGTGGTGCAGCTCAGCCATGAGGCGCGGCTGCTCGCGGGCGTGGTCGTCGATGTGCGCGCCCACGGCATGGGGGCGCCCGATTGGCTCCAGCGCCTGCCGGTGGGCGCGGCGCAGGCGGCCACCTGGTGGGACGCCAACCTGCGCGACCCGGCGGACGCGCAGGCGCTGCTGGGCCGGGTGGATCGGGAGCGGGTCATGCTGGCCAGCCGCGAGTTCGGCGCCCAGTTGGCGCATCGCGGCGTGCTGTTCGGCTTCACCCTCGCCACCTTGTTCTTCCTGTTCCGCGACGGGGCCGGCTTGGTCGCGCAAATGCAGGTCGCGAGCCGCCGCCTGCTCGGCCCGGACGGGGAACGGCTGGGGCGGCAGGTCATCGCCTCCGTCCACGGCACGGTGGACGGCCTGGTGCTGGTGGGCCTGGGCATCGGCACCGTGCTGGGTTTTGGCTATTGGCTGGCCGGGGCGCCGCATCCGGTGCTGCTGGGCGCGCTGACCGCGGTGGCGGCGACGGTGCCGCTGGGTTCGATGCTGGTGCTGGCGCTGGCGGCGCTCCTGGTGCTCGCGACGGGCACGGCCCTGGCGGCCGCGGTGCTGTTCGCCGCCGGGGCGGCCGTCATCTTCGTCGCCGACCACGCGATCCGCCCGGCGCTGATCGGCGGTTCCACCCGCCTGCCGTTCCTTTGGGTGCTGTTCGGCATCCTGGGCGGGGTGGAGATGTTCGGCCTGCTCGGCTTGTTCGTCGGCCCCGCCATCATGGCGGCACTGATCCTGCTCTGGCGGGAATGGACGGGACCGGCCCATGATGATGCCGCGCCGTCGAACCACATGGCATAGCCGCGGTTCTCATAGGCAAGAAGACCAGGCAGGCATGGCCGGCCGCTGGACAAGGATGCGAACATGGATGTAGCC
>CAXTUQ010000280.1:0-7692 GCA_964247405.1 uncultured Acetobacteraceae bacterium | reverse complement strand
TCTCAGCCCCGGGCCACGGTCCCAATCTCACCACCCCGGAACCCAATAAGAGCCAAGATTGTTAGAGGACCCTCGCCGTTGTCCTCGAGCAAATATAATTTGGTTCACTACTGATAGAAATTTCAACCTCAGGCTGCTCATGCGTTAGCCCTGGCATGCACGTTACCGGCATTGTCGACGGCAGATCCAGATGCCGCCTGACTTTCAGGTGCCCAGGCAATATCAGGGAAACGGCCTGTTTGGGCTGCAGACAGTGTTTGACCCAGAAGAGCTGCCACATCCCGCGCCGGCACCGGCCGGCTGAACAAGTAGCCTTGGACCTGGTCGCAACCTTCTGCCCGAAGTTGGTCCAACTGGGCGGCCGTTTCCACTCCCTCCGCCGTGGTAGCAATGCCCAGGTTGCTGCCCAACCCGGTTACTGCACGCACGATGGCTTTGCAATCCGCGTTGGTTTCGATGTCCCTGATGAAGCATTGGTCGATCTTGATCTTGTCGAACGGGAAGCTGCGCAAGTAGCCGAGCGACGAGTAGCCCGTCCCGAAGTCGTCCATCACGATTCGCACTCCCTTCGCCCTGAGCTCGCGCAGAACGGCCAGCGTCGCATCGGCATCGGCCAGGAGTGCTGTTTCCGTGATTTCCAGTTCCAAGCGCTCCGGTGGCAGCGTCGAGGTTGCGAGCGCGTCGAGCACCGCCGCGACCAAGCCTGAGCCTTTGAATTGCGCCGCCGATACGTTGACGGCGACCCGTACGTCCACGGGCCACTCGGCCGCGTCCGCGCAGGCCCGGTGCAGCACCCACGCTCCGATCGGCCCAATCAAGCCGGTTTCCTCCGCAAGGGGGATGAACTCGTCCGGCCGGACCAAGCCCCGCTCCGGATGGCGCCAGCGCACCAAGGCCTCCAATGCGTTCACTTGGCCGGATGGAAGATCCACCAAGGGCTGGTAATGCAGCTCGAACTCCTGCACTTCCACAGCCCGGCGCAGATCAAGTTTGAGCATGCGCCGGGCTTGCAGCTTCGTATCCATTCCCGGCTCGAACATGCGGAACACGCCGCGCCCGTCCACTTTGGCGCGATACAGCGCCATGTCGGCAATTTTAAGGAGGTGACCGGCATCGGTCGTGTCAGCAGGGGCGAGTGCGATGCCGACACTGGCACCAACCACGACGTGGTGGCCGTTGAGGTCGTATGGCTTGGAGAGCGTCTCGACGATCCGCTGGGCGAGCGTGCCGGCCTCCTCGGCCCGGTCCAGCGGAGCCTGTATGATGGCGAACTCGTCACCTCCGAGCCGGGCCACCGTGTCGCAGCCGCGCAAGCAGCCGCGCAACCGGTCGGCGACGGCGCGCAGCAGCGCATCCCCGAGCGGGTGACCAAGAGTATCGTTCACCTGTTTGAAACGGTCGAGATCGAGGCACAGCATCGCCAGCGTGGTGTTGTGGCGCTGCGCGTCGGCCAGAGCCTGTTCCAGGCGTTGGGCAAGGAATGCGCGGTTGGGCAGTCCTGTCAATGCATCATGCAAGGCGAGATGATGCGCCTCCTCGCGCGAGCTCGCCAGGTCGGCCGTGATGCCCTGGGCAATTCTTACCGCGACTGCCGTAATCAATACCAGGAGCATGATGCCGGTGAGAGAGGACGCCACAATCATCCGCTCCACGCGCTCCGCGGTCAGCGCCGCGCCGTCCCGGACGTGCGTCACCTCGGCCTGCAGCAAGTCCCGCACGCTGTCCATCAACTGCTCTAAAGCTGTGAAGGACTGCCTGAAACGCTCAAAGTTGGCCGACCCGGCGACCGGGTCGGCCAATGCCAGCTCCACCGCGTCCCGCCCGGCAGGCACGAACGTCGTGAGAAGGCCGGCAATCGCAGCGTAGTTGTCGTGCAGTTCCGGGGACAGCGGAAGCGCCAGGTTTCCGGTGATGGAGGTACGCACGACGTCGAGGTGATGCTCCAGCTCGGAGCGGATGGCGTCGCCGCCTTCCTTGTTCGTTCCAGTCGCGTTTTGCAACGCTCGCAGCACGTCGGTGCGGACGTCATCCATGAATGTGTCGGCGCTTGCATGGTTCCACAGGGCCTGCTCCAGCACGACAACGCGCTTGCGGGCATCAAGCTGATGCTGAATGCCAAGCAGCCCGCAGCCGGCCAGTCCCGCGGCGATCAGGATGCTGAGGGCACCCAGGGTGACCAGCACGGTGCGAATGGACAAGGCGGGCTGCCTTGCCTGTCGCGTTCCTTTCCTCTTTGCACGTTCCGCGATGGGACCAGCTCCGGCTCCTGATAAGACGGAGGCTGGTGTGACCAGGAAGGACCATGTGCAGCGCATGAGGGTGCGGTGGCCGCAAAAGCCTGACGACAGCTTTTTCGCATTCTCTTGCGCAGTCCTGGCGTTTATGGCCGAGGAAACGTCGGTGTAATTGCCAGCTTGCGCCTGCAGAACGTCCCCATCGCTGCCTGCAGCGACGCCACCTGCCGGCTTGGTGTATTGCTGGCCTGCACCAACGGTCAGGGTCGCCATGAAGTTTGATCCTTGCAGGCCAGCGTTGCAACGGTCCGTGATTGCCGAGATGCCAACTCACGTAGCTCAAGTTTTTGTGATATCTAAGTAGAATTTAGTCCAGAAATGTTGTGAAGTGGTCCAGCATGGAGGGCAGACCGTGGGAACACATGACTTTGTACTTCGGCCTCGTGCAAAATCTTTTGGTCATCTGACCAGCAGCTGGAGCATGCGGGTGCTGTTCCAAGGAGTTTCTTGCCGTCGCGTGCAAACGCTGACCTTCCATACAGGGCCATTCCGGCAGGGCTGTTCAACGCTGCCGGGTCGGCCGTGTTGAGGCCGCTCCGCCACACCTGCGAGGCGAAGCAAGGCGGCTGAACGCAGGAGGGGTGTTCAAGCCAGGGAATGTCTGACTTTTGCGGCGGCAACTGGGTCGGAGGTTGCCTTGGCTGTGTTTTCGCCGTTGCTGGACGTGCTGGCAGACGTTCCTGATCCGCGCCGGGCGCAAGGACAACTCTACAAGCTGCCCCATGTGCTGCTGTTCGCCATCCTGGCCATCGTGAGCGGCTGCAACTCGTATCGTGGCGTTGTCACCTTCATCGCCGTCCATCGCCGCAGGCTGAACGCGGCTTTCGGCCTGAACTGGCGTCGCGCGCCTGCGCACACCGCCATCCGCTACATCCTCCAAGGGCTCGACCCGGCCGGGGTGGAAGCGGCGTTTCGCCGCCATGCCGCCCTGCTGCAGGCGGCGTGCTCTACACCCGGGCAGGGCAGCATCGCACTGGATGGCAAGACGCTGCGCGGCAGCTTCGACAGGTTCAACGACCGCAGTGCCGCCCAGGTGCTGAGCGCGTTCGCCACCGACACCGCGCTGGTGCTCGCGCACATCGACATTGCCGAGAAGTCCAACGAGATCCCGGCGGCGCAGGCCCTGCTGGCCGAACTCGGCGTTACCGGTGGCACCCTGGTCACGCTTGATGCGCTGCACTGCAAAAAAAACGTTTGACACTGCCACACAGGCCAGCATCGCCCTGATCGTGGGCGTCAAGGACAACCAGCCGACTCTGCACCAGCAAGTGCAGGAGGTCTCGGCCACCACGGCGCCGCTCGGGTCCTCCCACAGCCACGACAAAGGCCGCAACCGCGACGAACGCCGCACCGTCGCCGTCTTCGATCCCGCCAGCGCGCTGGCCGACACCGACTGGCACGCGCATGTGGCTGCCGTCATCCGGGTCGAGCGCGACGTCTATACCCGCAACACCAAGACCGGGCTGCTGCGCCACTCCGCCGAGATCGCCTTCTACGTCGCGAACACGCCGGTAACCGCGACCCGCGCCGCCGAGGCTGTCCGGGCGCACTGGCGGATCGAGAACACCTCCCATTACAGCCGCGATGTCACCTTGGGCGAGGACCGTTCGCGCATCCGCACCAATCCCGGCGTGTTCGCCCGCCTGCGCAACTTCGCCTTCAACGTCCTCAAGGCCAACCACACCGACACCCTGAGCCAGGACCGCTACCGTGCCGGCCTTGCAGGCATCAAGGAACTACTCAAAATGCTCGCTGTCTCACAGCGTTGAACAGCCCTGGGCCGACACCGGGTGCATGCATGGGCTGACCGCGTTTGGGGCGCTACGGGCTGTGCCGGCCGGAGAAGCTGTTATGCAAACCGCCTGAGCAAGCAAGGCGGGTGAGCAGTTACAAATTTACGTATTAAGCGGTCAGGATCTTCTATATCGTTGCAAGCTGTTCTTATGTTGGTGAGGAGAATCGAGGTGGAGGAAGTCAGGCGAGTGGCGGCTGCCTGCGGGTTGTCGGGCTTTCGATATGTTTCGTTCCCCCCGGTCTCGTTCGCGCCGACGCTTGCGGCCCTTCCGGAAGCAAGCTCGCTGCCTATTGCTGAAAACGTCGGCGTCGGAGCCGCCGATCCTGTCCTCCAGCCCTGGGTTGCCCCGGTCGCAGCGTATCCGATGCTGACCGAGGTGGTCGAGGCAGTTGCGGAAACGAAGCGCGCGGTAGCAAACCCCCACCCACCCGCGGCAACAGAGGACAGCCTGCACCCTCCATCCCGACCCGCTCGCCGGCGGCCTCGGCCGGCTGGGCGCAGCGTTCGAACCGTCACCGGCCAGAGATAGCACGGAGCGACCAGGCATGCCGCTCCTGTTGTTCACCTCGCCAAAAGGTGGCGTCGGCAAGACGACGCTTTCGGCCCACACTGCCGCAATCCTGGCAAAGCGCGGCCATCGCGTGCTTGCGGTTGATCTCGATCCACAGAATGCGCTCCGCCTCCACCTTGGCGTGTCGATCCGCGAGGAATCCGGTTTCCTGAAAGCGATCGACCATCGGCCAGATTGGCGCGTGTCGGCGATCGACACCCCGGCCGGGGTGCGCCTGCTGCCGTTCGGCGCCGTGGAGCCGCGACGGGTCCTGCAAATGGGAGTGGCCCTGCTCGACGACCCGGAGCTGCTGAGGGCGCCTGTACGGGACATGCTCGCGGAGCCTGGGCTCGTCGTCGTCGTCGACAGCCCGCCGGGATCGTCCGCGATGGTCAGCGCGATCGCGCCGCTCGCCGACCTCACACTGGTGGTCCTGCTGGCGGACGCCGGCAGCGCATCGCTGATGCCGCAGGTCGCTTCGGGCCAGACGCATGGCCGCGGAACCCTGGCCGGACGCACCATCGACCGGACGGCCGTGATCCTGAACCAAGTCGAGCTGGACGGCCGGCTGAGCGCGGCCGTGCTGGAAAGCGCGGCGTCCACCTTGGGTCCGCGCCTGCTCGGCGCGGTGTGCCGGGATGACGCCCTAGCCGAGGCGCTTGCGAATCGGCGTTTGCTGTTGGACGCGGCCGGCGCGGCTGCAGAGGATTTGATGCTGATGGTGGACGCGATCGGGAACTGGGCGAAGCTGGTGCCGGCTTCGGCGCGCAGCGGGCAGTTTCCGGCGCTGACGGATTGGGGGCTGCGCTGATGCTGTATGCGCTGACGCGCCCGCTACCGCTTTGGGGACGGCTGCTGCGGGCCACCTCCGTGATGCTGGGCTTGCTCGGCATGCTTGTGTTCGTCACGATCCCGATGGCGGCAGCGCAGCAAGCGATGCTGACGGGATTGGGAATCCTGGCGTTCCTCGCAATCAGCCGCTCCCCCTCGCGCCGCGCGACCCTGCTGCTTGTCATGCTTTCCTTCGCGGTGACGGCGCGCTACCTGGCCTGGCGCGCGCTCGACACCCTGGAGTTCGACACGTTCTTCCAGGGCCTCCTCAGCGTCGGCCTGCTTGCGGCGGAAGGTTACGCAGGCGTGCTCCTGATGCTCGCATACCTACAGACGGCCTATCCGCTTGAGCGCAAGCCGGTGCCGCTGCCGCCGGACCCGGACACCTGGCCGGCCGTGGACGTCTACGTGCCCTCGTACAACGAGTCCCTGGAGCTGGTCCGGCCCACGGTACTGGCGGCGCTGAACATGGACTGGCCGCGGGACAAGCTGAACGTGTGGATACTGGATGACGGGCGGCGGGAGAGCTTTCGCGCCTTCGCCGAGGAAAGCGGCTGCGGCTACATCGTCCGGCCGGACAACAAGGGCGCCAAGGCCGGCAACCTGAACCATGCCATGCGGCACACGGACGGCGAGTTCATCGCGATCTTCGATTGCGACCACGCGCCGACGCGGGCGTTCCTGCAATTCACGGTCGGCTGGCTGGTGCGGGATGCCCGGATCGCCATGGTGCAGACGCCGCACCATTTCTACTCGCCCGACCCGTTCGAGCGCAACCTGGCGCGCAAGGCCCCGGTGCCGAACGAGGGCCTGCTGTTCTACGGCCTGATCCAGCAAGGCAATGACCTGTGGAACGCGGCATTCTTCTGCGGCTCGTGCGCGGTGATCCGGCGCGCCGCGCTGGAGGAAGTGGGCGGTGTGCCGCACGTGACGGTAACGGAAGATTGCCATTGCTCGCTCCTGATGCAGAAGCGCGGCTGGCACACCGCCTACTTGCGGCTGCCGTTGGCCGCGGGGCTTGCAACCGAGCGCCTGGGGCTGCACATCGGCCAGCGGCTGCGCTGGGCGCGGGGCATGATCCAGATCCTGCGCCTGGAGAACACGCCGCTTGCGCGCGGGCTGAGCGCCGTCCAGCGGCTGTGCTACTTCGCGTCAAGCTTCTCTTTCCTGTTCGCGCTGCCGCGCCTGGTGTTCCTGACGGCGCCGCTGGCCTTCCTGTTCTTTAGGCAGAACATCATCTCGGCGTAGCCCCTGGCGATCCTCGCCTAAGCCTGATCCCACATGTTCCACACTTACGCCACGACCGCCCGGCTGAACGGCCGGAACCGGCACTCGTTCTGGAGCGACATCTACGAGGCGGCGATGGCCCTGCCGCTGCTGCCCGTCACGCTGCTGACCCTGTGGGACCCGACCAAGGGCAAGTTCAACGTGACCGACAAGGGTGGCACCTTGGAGCAGGGCTACCTGGACCTGCGCGTGGTGGCGCCGAACCTCGTCCTGCTCGCGCTGCTGCTGGCCGGGTTTATCGTCGGGCTGCACGGCGTCGCGGCGTCGGAGGGACTGGAGTTCCAGGCCTTCCTGCTGAACACCATCTGGTGCGGGATATGCCTGGTGCCGGTGTCAGCCGCGGTGTCGGTCGGACGGGAGCGGGAGCAATCGCGCATCCGCGCCCGGGTGGAGGCCGACATGGCGGCCGAGCTGCTGCTGCAGGACGGCAGCCGCATCCCGGCGCGCAGCAGCGACATCTCGCTGTCCGGGGCACGGCTCACGGTGGACCGGCCGCTCGCCGTGGCGAACGGAGACATGCTCACCGTGTCGTTCAGCACGTGCGGCGAGGTGGTGGAGGTCCCTGCCAAGCTGCTGCAATGGGAGGACGACCAAGCGTTCCTGCAGTTCTCGTCGGGCGACGTCGCGGAACAAGCCGCCATCGCCCGGGTGTTCTTTGGCCGGCCAGACGCTTGGCTGCATTGGGACCAGTGGCCGCGCGACCGACCGCTGCGTGCGCTGGTCGGCGTGGTGTCCGCAACCCGGGACGCCGTGTTCCGCAAATACCGCTTTGCGCTCACAAAGGCCGCGGTCCGCGCGCCAGCCTCGCCAGCGGCCATGGCCACGGCCCGGGTGTCGGACGTGCTGAAGCCCAAGCGCCGGGTGCCGGCGTCGGCGCCGATGGCGCTGCTCTGCGCCGCCTTGGCCCTGCCGGCGCCCGGCGCTTGGGCTTCAGC
>CAXTUQ010000279.1:0-7720 GCA_964247405.1 uncultured Acetobacteraceae bacterium | reverse complement strand
GTTGTAGCCGGCCCCCTCAAACCCGTTGCAAAGATGTCGGGCACGACCTGCCGACGACTGCGGCCGGCTACAACCATGGACGCAATTTGACCTGCCTTGAGCGACGCATCAGCTTCGTGGTCTTCCCTGACGCTCTGCTTCTCGACCTCGCGGGTCCCTTACAGGTATTCGAGATCGCCAACGAGACGAGCGCGACCAGAGGATTGGCCTATGAGGTTTGTGTTTCCTCGAAAGCGGGGGGACTTGTGCGGACATCCTCGGGCGTAGAGATCAACACGATTGCGCTGGAAACGCTTGCTCCAAGCGATACGATCCTGGTCGTGGGAGGGTCGGGCGTGTATGAGGCCGCGCGCGATCCAGCCCTCACTTCCTGGATGGCTGATCAGGCGACGTCGGCGCGGAGGATTTGTTCCGTCTGTACGGGGGCCTTCGTGCTCGCGGCCTCAGGGCTGCTGGAACGGCGGCGTGCGGTGACGCATTGGGGATCGTGCTCGCTGCTACAACAACAGCATCCATCCACGACGGTCTTGCCGGATGCCATCTACCTGAACGATGGCCAGATCTGGACGTCGGCCGGAGCGACCGCCGGGATAGACCTCGCGTTGGCGCTCGTCGAGGAGGATTGCGGGCGCAGCGAGGCGATCCGCATCGCGCGTGAGCTGGTCGTCTTCCTGAAACGCTCGGGAGGGCAGACGCAGTACAGCGTCCCTCTCCGCCTTCAAGCAGACGGCGACGGCTCCTTCGACGAGTTGCACGACTGGATCCAGGCACACCTCACCGAAGATTTGAGTGTCGATGCTCTCGCGACAAAGGCCGGCATGAGCCCGCGGACCTTCGCGCGTCTCTACACTGAACGGACAAGGCGTACGCCGGCGAAGACCGTTGAGGGGTTCAGACTGGATGCGGCCCGCCGCGCGCTTGAGGACACACGCCTCACAGTCAAGGAAGTCGCGGTCAAATGCGGGTTCATCGAGGAGGACCGGATGCTCCGGTGCTTCCACCGGCGTCTTGGAGTGAACCCTCAGGAGTACCGCAACCGTTTCTGCTGAGCAGACCAAGCGGCGGCGGACGCCGTGATAAGTGTGCGTCCGCCAGAACCAGCAAGCTCGGTCAGCACCGGGCTCGCTGCGGATCAGCCACTCCAAATGGCAGGAAATGCGGGGAGAATGTCCTTCCGGACAGCCGCGGCATCGATCAAGGTCTATCGGTAGATGTCTGGCAGATGATGAGGCGAGCACATGGCCGATAAGCCAATCGAGATCGGGATCGTATTCTTTCCCGGCATGACCCAGCTCGACGTGACCGGCCCGTTCGAGGTGCTGGCCCGCCTTCCCAATGCCTGCATGCACCTGCTGTGGAAGCGTATCGAGCCGATCACGAGCGACGCCGAGGTGACGGAGTTCATCGCCCGGATCGGCGCCACGGCGCGCTATGTCACGTCGGTGTGCGCAGGCTCGCTTATTCTGGCCGCCGCCGGCCTCCTGAACGGGTACCGTTCGACCTGCCACTGGATGTCGCGCGATCAGCTTTCCCTCATGGGTGCGATCCCGGTTGACGCCCGGGTCGTGGTCGACCGCAATCGGATCTCGGGCGGCGGCGTGACAGCGGGGATCGATTTCGGGTTTCAGCTCGCGGCCGAGCTTTGCGGGGCGGATGTCGCGCGCCGGTTCCAGCTGATGCTGGAATATGATCCCCAGCCTCCCTTCGATGTCACGGTGCACAACGCGCCCCCCACCCTCATTGCGGACGTCCGGGCCGCGGCTGCGTCATCGTCGGAGGAAGGGCGTCGCGCAAGCGAACGTGCGGCGGCTCGCTTGGCCGGGAAAACTCCCGTGGTCGAGCCCGCCTGAGCAGGCTCGCATCTCCGCCCCGGGGCGCGGGCAAGGGCGAGGTCGGCGAGCCTACAGCCGATTGAGGCTGCCGGGAGAGAACGCCATGGCTGAAATCGATTGGAATCGGCTGACCGCCGAGACGCTGCGGTCGCTGGCCGCACGGGACGCGGTCGTCCTGCTGCCCATGGCGTCCACGGAGCAGCACGGGCCGCACCTGCCGACGGGGGTGGACGACATCCTTGTGACGGCCGTGTGCCGGCGCACCGCGCGGCTGCTGGCCCCGGGCCTGTCCGCCGTCGTGGCGCCAACGGTCTGGTGCGGGCTGGCCGACCATCATGTGGCATTCGGTGGCACCTTCTCTCTCAGCCTGGCCACTTACCACGCCCTGCTGCGCGACCTGTGCCGGTCCATCCTGAAGGCAGGGTTCGGCAGGATTGTCTTGGTCAACGGGCACGCCGGCAACATCGTCGGCCTCGCCGCGATCTCGGCGGAACTGACCCGCGAGCTGGAAGCACCGATCGCGACGGCGACGTACTTCATGGTGGCCGAAGAGATTGCCGGCCTGCTCGAAAACCAGGGCGGCCTCATGCACGCCTGCGAGGCGGAAACCTCCATGATGATGGCCGCAGCGCCCGAGCTGGTGGACGCATCGCGGCTCCCGGACGCGCATGGCCCGGCCTTCGACATCGCCGCCTCCCTCATGCCGACGCTGAAGCGGTCCGTGGCTTTCGACCGACTGACGGCGTCCGGGGTCGCTGGCGATGCCCGGCGCGCAAGCGCTGCGAAGGGCGAGGCCTTGCTGGAAGCGTGCGCCTCCGCCCTGGCCGCGCGTTTGCAAGCTGGCGAACCGTGGACCGGGATAGCGCCGGCCGAGGACCCGTCGCCACTGCGCGACACGCCCGGCATCGGCTGGTACGAGGGGAGGGGCAGATGACAGATCGCAACATTCTCACCCTGGGGCGCTGCCCCGCCGACGGCTTTGGTGCACGCGCTCTGAAGCCCGTTGCGCCCAAAGCCGCGCCCTGCCCGGGGCGGTGTGGCCTTCTCGGTTTTATCGGTCTCGCCGGCGCCGCCGGCCTCGCCACGAAGGCGGCCCTTGCCGTGGCGGCCAAGGACGAGCGCCACGTCCAGCCCGACAGAGATGGAACAGCCGATCGCCAAAGTTTCTACGGCTTGCATCAGTCCGGCATCGCCACGGCGCAGCCGGCGGCGGCGCTCGTCGCGTCATTCGATGTGCTGGCCGACTCGCGCATGGGCATCATCGCGATGATGAAGCGACTCACGGTCCGCACTGCCGCCCTGATGTCGGGCGAGAAGCCGGCCCTCACCGACGACGAGCTGCCGCCGCTGCATGACGGTCCGCCCGGCGCGAAGGGCATGACGGACAATCTCTCCATGACGGTGGCGTTCGGCACCTCAATCTTCGACGCGCGCTTCGGCCTTGCTGCCCAGCGCCCGAAGCGCCTCGTGGTCATGACGGCCTTCCCCAACGACGCGCTGGATGGCGGCCGCTGCCACGGCGATCTGCTGATCCAATTCAACGCCAACACCGCCGAGACCAACATCCACGCCCTGCGGGCGGTGCTGCAGGAGTTTCCTGACGACCTCGCTCTGCGTTGGAAGCAGGACGGCTTCCTGCCAGCCCACACGGTCAAGGCACAGGGCCGCGACACGGCCCGCAACCTCCTCGGCTTCAAGGACGGCAACGCCAACAGCGCCTATCTGATGAACCGATTTGCCTGGGTGGGCGAGGCATCGGAGGAGCCCGGCTGGGTGCATGGCGGCACCTACCAGGCAGTGCGGATCATCCGCACGCTGGTCGAGCGCTGGGACCGCACTTCCCTGCAGGAGCAGCAGGCCATCATCGGCCGCGACAAGGCCGAAGGCGCCCCCCTCGGCATGGCTCACGAGCGCGACGTGCCGGACTACCTCGGCGATCCCGAAGGCCACGGCGTGCCGCTCGACGCCCATATCCGCCGGGCCAACCCGCGCGACCCGGCCTCGGCCGATCGCTTGATCCTCCGCCGTGGGTACACCTACTCGAATGGCCTGACCAAGTCCGGGCAACTCGATATGGGCTTACTCTTCACCGCGTTCCAGTCGGACCTGGAGCGGGGGGTCGTGGCGGTGCAGACGCGCTTGAACGGCGAGCCGCTGGAGAAGTTCATCAAGCCCGTCGGCGGCGGCTATTTCTTCGCCCTGCCCGGCGTCCAGGAACCGCGCGGCTATCTTGCCCAGGCGCTGCTCGAAAGCCATGTGTGAGCCGGCTAGGGCGCACACGCAACGAGCCTCAGTCAGCCGAAGGTGTAGGCTGCTGTCGGATTTGCCCACCATTGGAGATTGGACATCATGACTCAAGCCGCAGCACTGCGATTCGGTCGCCGGGGTGGTCGGTACCTGCACCCGTGGTCAATCAGGGTCATGCACTGGACCAATGCGGTCGCCATGCTTGTCATGATCACTTCAGGTTGGGGGATTTATAACGATGATGTCATCGTCAAAGGCCTGAGTTTCAGCTCCTCTGTACGCCTTGGCGACTGGGCCGCATGGAGCCTCAATTGGCATTTTGCGGGCATGTGGCTGCTTGTGATCAACGGCTTGTGTTACTTGATCTACGGCGTTGTGACGGGGCGGCTTCGTGAACGGATGCTGCCCATCCGGGTAGACGACGTTTTCGAGACCATACGTGACACGCTCCATTTCAAGATCAAGCATGAGGACCTGACCACCTACAACGCCGTGCAGAAGGTGCTGTACATCGTCGTGATCCTGGCTGGCATCTCCCAGGTGGTTACGGGTCTGGCGATCTGGAAGCCTGTCCAGTTCTCGGGATTGGTCTGGCTGCTTGGTGGGTTCCAATGGGCACGCGCCATCCATTTCGCGGGCATGTCGGTGATCGTCGGCTTCCTGCTTGTTCACGTGCTTCTGGCCCTGCTCGTTCCGCAGACACTCTGGGCGATGCTGACCGGCGGCCCAAGGGTCGGCCCGTCAGGACACGGCAAACCGATGACCGAATCATGAAGTCGCTCTTCCGTCCCAGCCAAGTCGCAGACCCTGCGATCCTGGATGATCATCGCCCGCTGCTGCGGTCGTTTGAACGCCGTGGGTTAATCCGCAATGGCCTGTCCTTGGGGGCTCTCACCATGCTGACGGGGTGCGATGTGACACGACCCAAGTCGGTCGAGGCTGCACTGCTCGCGATATCGCGGTTCAACGATGGTGTCCAAGGACTGCTCTTCGACCCCAGCAAGCTCGCGCCAACCTATCCGGCTTCGTCGGTGCTTAAGCCGCCGAAGTTCAACGCCTACTACGACGTCATGGACGTCAAGCCGGTGAACGGGACTGACTGGCGCCTCGAACTGTCCGGAAAGATAACCGATAAACGACCGTGGACCCTGGCAGAGATCGCGGCGCTCCCGCAACGCGAGATGATCATCAAGCATGTCTGCGTCGAGGGCTGGGACTACATCGGCCAGTGGTCTGGCGTCCCCTTGCGTGGCTTCCTCGAGCGGGTCGGCGCCGACTTGCGCGCCAAATACGTCGCCTTCAAGACGGCCGACGACTACCCCAGCAGCATCGACATGGCGACTGCACTCCACCCACAAACGCTGCTCGCGACCCGATACGCCGACGAGACGCTTGCCGACCCATTCGGGTATCCGCTGCGACTTCGCATGTCGACGAAGCTTGGCTACAAAAATCCGAAGTGGATTACGGCGATAGAGGTGACCGACGCATATCCAGGCGGTTATTGGGAAAAGCTCGGCTTTCCTTGGTTTGCGGGAATCTGAGCGATGAGGGAACATGACGCTCCATGGTCCACGCTTGGTGAGCCGCGGCGCCTCGCGAGGCTTGGTGGACGGACGTGCTTCTTGTTGGCCCTGATAGCCCTCAACTTGTCGAACAATATGGCATTTGCCCAAAGCCAGGCCCCTGGTGGGATGCCGCCGCCGGCTGGAATGAGCTTGGCGGAGTCCGCGGCGATGCGCTTCCCGCAACCTGTTCGGGTAGGCGATCTGCTGCACAGGGACGTTCTGGAGCCGGTGGAAAGTCAGCGCTACTTGGGAACTGTGGAGCAAGTCGTTCGTGACAGCGACGGGACGCTGAATGCGGTGATCAATTATGGAGGTTTCCTGGGTTTTGGTGCGCGACCAATCGCAGTTCCAATCGATGCCATGGTTCTGGTAGGGCAGGCTATGGAGGTTGTCGCCTACACGCCTGGGCAGTTGCGGACGTTCCCCACTTTCTCAGCCAACAACACGACGCCAGTCCCTGCGGACAGCACAATCAAAGTCGGACTTGCAAAGCCATCGCACTGAAAGCCTGCGTCACAGCAAGATCGGCACACAAGAACTGAACCATCCCGTTTGTCTTGTGGGTTCGCTGGGCAGAACCGTTGCTGATCGCTGATCCCTCGCCGGAGTTAATTATGCCTCTACACAATGATTACCCGCCGGCTTCATGCCGAACTGGCCATCGGTTATCCCGATGCATGGTCGGCGGCGCTCTCCTGGCTCTTTGCGGGGCCGGCGCGTTGGGACAAGTCAGCGAAGCACAGATCGTCGCCAATCGGTTGGAAATGGCAAATGACAAGTTGAAGACTTGTCTACAGCGCCACTATGACCCCGGCCATGACGACATGGCCCAGTATCGCTTGGGCGACGAGTTGGTCACGGCGTGCAGGATCGAGTGGGAAGCGTCGAAATCGGCATGCGCGGAGCAGTCTGGGAAGACGCAGGGATTTTGTGACGCGCAAACAAAGATGATGTTGCTGGGTTTCGTCCCAATGCACTGAACTGTGTCGCTGGGCAGCGGAAAACAGGTGCTCAATGCGAGGAAACAACGGGTAGTGTTTCAGTTTGAATTTGGCGGCCCGTTCCGCCCCTCTCCGTGACTTAGTGACTTAGCTGCTTCTCCAAAATCTCATCCACGACGCGTTCAATCGGCGCAGTAGCATCGATTGCGACAGCACCTTTAGGGATATCTTCTTTCGTTGTGTGCAAGCGCCTGATGAGTTGTCGTTCGGCAGGTCTTCCGCCCCACTCAGTTTCCGGTCTCTCGGCAAGCCGTCGGTTCAACGTGTCCAGATCGACCTCAAGAACAAAAACCCGATCGAACAAATCAATAAAGCTAGAAAAATTCCTGGAGCCGCCGCAGAAGAATGATGCGGCATAGCCGTGGTCTGCTACCAGCGCTCTGACCTTGTCCACGTTCCAAATATGGTGCTCGTGGGCAAGCCCATCCACGGGTTCGCCCGTTTTTGGATCGCCCTGATAAGCCAACTCAGTGTCGCCATTTATGGAATGGCAACCGCGCTTCCGCAGTTCGTGGCAGACTGTCGTCTTGCCGGTGCCAGAAACGCCTTCGATCAAATAGTTTCTGATGCCCATCAAACCAGCCCGTAGCGGCCCGGCCCGGAAACCGGAAATCAGACAAACCGGACAAAATTCAAACTGAGACACTACCGAACAACGCTGCCGTTTGCATGCCAGGAGGAAACGGACGATCTTGCCTGGCGTATGCGGCTACGCGCTTGGGCGGGCACTGCCCTACATGCGCTGGCGCCCCCGCTGCCCCTGCCGCTCGTTCTGCACGAGATCTTCGGCGGCATGTACGCGTTCTTTTTCTTTCGAATCGAGGGCTGGCCCGACGCGCGCGCCGCTTGCCTGCATCTGCTGGAACAGACCCGGGTGGGGCTCGCACCCGGTGAACTGTTCGGCTCGCCAGGATGGATACGGATGTGCGTTTGCCGGAACGACGAACACCTGGCGAGAGCATTGGGCCGGATGGCGAAGGCGTTGAAATGAACCATGCTGGCCGTTGGGCATGGCACGGCCTTGTCATGTTGGCAGCCTCGGTCGGACCGTGGCAGCTTGGCTGGCATGGCG
>CAXTUQ010000278.1:0-7732 GCA_964247405.1 uncultured Acetobacteraceae bacterium | reverse complement strand
CCACCGCGCTGGTCGGCTGCTGCATCGGCGGCGCGTTCGTGGGCGGCCTGCTGACCGGGGCGCTCGCCCTGGTCGCTGCCCTTTGGTGGACCGGCGCCGGGCCGTGGGGGGCTGGCGCGGCCTGGGCGGACGTGGCGCGGAACAACCCCGACCCGCACCCACTTCTCGCCAAGGCGGTTGACGGCACCGCCCCCGATGGCCGCCGCTACAAGGTGCTGTCGCTGTGGACGGAGCCGGCGAAGGCGCCGCCGGCGCCGGCCCCCAAGTAGGAGGCTGCCATGATCCTGGTCTCGCTCGTCGCGTTCCGGCCCGTCCGCTTCATCCTGTTAGCGACGCTGGTCGGCGCGGGCAAGGCCGCCGAGCACGGAAGCATCCTCGCCGGCTTGGTCGCGCTGGCCGCCTTCGGGCTGCTGGAGCCTCGCTTGCCGCTGGCGCTCGCGGACGGCAGCGCGCGCGTGGTGGCATGGGCCTGGGACCGGCTAGGCCGGTAGCTCTCGTCACCGATGCCGCGACGACCTGGGCCGGCGTTTCGGCTCCAGGTCGTCCTCGCGTACCTCGATGCCCAGCTTGGCCAGCCCGGCGAAGATCATGGTATGCTGCGTATGCGCCGGGTGCTCGTACAGCCACTTGCGAATGTTCTCGGCCAAGTAGCCCGGGATACGGACGGTGGTGATCAGCGGCTCGCGATCGTCGTCGGCCTCCAGCTCCGGCTCCGCCTTGGCCGGCACAGGCGCAGAGCGGCTGCGCCCGGCCTGGGTCGCCGGATCGGCCAACGCGGCGATGGTGTCGTCCTTGCCCGCGAACACGTCCTCCATGCTCCCAAGCCCGGCTCGCGGCTTGCGCGCCACGACAGCTCTGTCAGGCATAAACCTTCTCCTTCTTGCGGGCGGTCGCCAAACCAATCTCGGCGGCCACAAACGCCCAAAGCGCCCGTATCTCCTCGGCCGCCTTGCCCTTCATCTCGATCTCGCCCGCGGTGCGGCCGTCGTTCCAGGCCACCTTGACCGACATACGGTGCGCGATGACGCCGGCCAGCGCGCCGTGCTTGGACAGGACCATCGCCGCCTCGGTCGCCTGCGTGGTCCCCTTCTTCACGCCGTTGAGCGCAAAGGCGAACGGCTTTTCCATGCTCCGCACTAGGCGCACGGTGTCGCCCACCGCGGCCAGGTCCGCCTTGCCGTCCTGGGTGGGAACCAGCACGAAGTCCGCGAACGCCAGCACCGCCCGGATCGCCTCCGTCAGCGCCGGCGGCGTGTCCACCACGACCAAGCGGACGCCCGCGGCACCGAGGCGGTCGAGGGTCGGCGGCAGCTCGGCGATGCCGCCCTTGGCAAGCTTGGGTGACGCGGCCTCGCGGTCCAGGAACCACCGCCCCAACGACTGCTGCGGGTCGGTGTCGTAGATCACCACCGGCCCGAACCCGGCCTGCTCCGCTTCCACGGCGAGGTGGGCCGAAAGCGAGGTCTTGCCGACGCCGCCTTTCTGGCTCGCGAGTACCAAGACCTTCGGCCTGACCGACATGCCCGTCGTCCCCTGCTTGGTGGCAGCATAGCTTATGATGCCATTATGGCAATGCCGGAAAAGGCAATGGCATCATATGTCATTGCATCTTACCTCGCAGCCTGGGCAGCGATCCACGCTTGCAACGCCCCGGCAACTTCCCGCTCCGTCCACCCGGCGGCCTCGGCGCGCTGGGCCAGCCCGTCCAAGTGCGCGTGCAGCGCCACAGCGCACGAGGCGAAGCGGTCCCGGTCAAGCATCAGCTCCTCCGGCGGCGGGTCCACCAGCCGCTCCAGCATGAGGCGCAGCGCGCGCAACGCGCTGCGCGGCGGCGTCATGCGGGCGGAACACCAGTCCCGCACTGTCTTGTCGCCGCTCACGCTCAGCAGCGGGGCAAGCCCGGTCTGGCTGGTGCCGAGCGCCGCGATGGCAGCCCGCACCACCCGGGCGCCCTCCGCCAGCACCACCGGGTTGGACATGGCCTCACGCTCGCGCAGGCGCTCGTCGAGGGCTTCCAGGTCGGCAATCAGCGTTCGCAGCATCCGGTCCAGCACGTCCCCGCACAGCATCAGGCCCTCCCTTGTTGTCCTGATTGCGGGCGACGCGCAACGTTTGCTGATCCCTCACAGCAAGATAGACGAAAACCGATGCCATTAAGCCACTAAGCAAAGCAGCAGTAGCTGATCGGGTGGAGGGAAGGCGGGGCACGCGGCCCCGCCCCGGCTGGATCAGGCCGCAGCCTTGATCTGCGCCATGCGCTCTCCCAGCAGCCACAGCGCCCGGTTCAGCCGCACGTCCTGGTCGATGCCGCGGACCTCGCGGCTCGTGACCCGGCGCCGGCGGTTGTTGGCATCCCGGCTCCACGCCGTGAGGCCGCCCCGGATGGCGTTCTCCTGGAGAACGTTGGTGGTCGTCCAAAGGTCCCGCGAGGCGTCCTCGCGCCGGCGGACGGTCAGCATCTGCTCGGGCCTGATCGGGGTGGCCGGCCCGGCATCCTCGCCCTCGCCGAAGCGCAGGACGTGCGCGCTCTCGGCCATGGCGACCTGCTCGTCGCGGGACAGGTCCACCCCCGTCCAGGCGTCGGCCTGGTCGAGCGCGCGCTTGCTTTCCTCCAGCACCGCGTAGCTGCCCTCGATCACCTGGCCCACTACGTCGCCCTTGTGCGGCACCTTGATGGTGGCGAGCCCCCGGTCGGCCACGACCATGCCGTTCAGGCACACCAGCCGGAACATGCCCGCCATCAGATGGTAGGACGAGGTGCCGTCATGCGAGTTGACCAGCACCACCTCCGGGAAGGTCTCGCCGCCCCGGCGCAAGCCGCCGGCCTGGCCCTGGTAGCGGAAGCGCAGCAGGTGCTTGGTGTAATCGGCCTTGCCCTCGATGCGGGAGTTGCCCTGCTTGGCGAAGGTCGGCTGGAAGCCGTTGGCGCGCAACCCGTCGATCACGGCCGCAGTCGGGATATAGGTATAACGCTCGCTGCGGCTCTCGTGCTTGCCGGACGCGAAGGCGGAAGGCGCGAGGCGGCGGATCTGGTCATCGGTGAGCGGGCCACGCCCGGCGTTGGCGGCGGCGGACCCGAAGCGGCGGAAGTAAATGTGGGACATCGTTGGCTCTCTGTGCTGGCCGGGAACCATCTCCCTGGCACACCCTTTTTCTAGCAGCCTTTGCCTATTTCTGCAAATGCTTAATAAGCATTAGCATAACAAAGGCGTGAGGGCGGCGTGCTGCCGCCCCCCGTCCCGTCATTCCGCCGCGGCAGGATACTCCATGCTCCCGGCGCCGTCGTCCGCCATGGCCGGCTCGGCCGCCGCCCCTTGGAGGCCGGGCACCCGCAGCCGGGCCGGAAGCCAACCCTTGCCGGACAGCAGCGCCTCGGCGTTGGCCGCCATGGCGTCCTTCTTCATGTCCTGGATGCGATGGGCGGCATTTGCGCCCGCGCCTTCCCGCACCGCCGCCAGGATGCCCGCCTTCGTGACCCGGCCAAGGTAGCTGTCCTGCGTCACGGTCCACCACTGCCGCATGTCCAGGCCCGCCGCCGCCGCGACCTGCGCGGGACCCTGCCGGGCATCGGTCCAGTCCCCGCCGCCCGCGTCGGCCACCCGTCCGACACAGACCGCGATCAAGGCATGGAGCGTCGGCACGTCCTGTCCTTGCAGCCACGCCCACAGCGCCGCGTGGTCGTCGGGCAGCTTGGAGCGCTGCTCGTCCTCCGCCGCCATGATGGCCTGACGGGCCGGGCTGTCCACGCCCACAGCGCCCGCGCCATAAGACATGGCGTAAGGGCTGCCGAGACGGGCCACGGTGACGTGGTAGGCACCGTAGAAGACCGCGGTCGCCAAGCTGTGCGCCAGCACGCGAAGCGCCATGTCGGGCTGCTGCATGATCTCCGCCCGCAGCGCCGCCGTCCGGTGGGCCGTAAGCTCGGCATCCAACTCGAACGGAAGGGCAGGGGCCTTGTCCTCCGGGACCTGCTCCGGCGGGGCGGCTTCAACCGTTTGCCCCGTTTCGTCCTGCCCCTGGTCAGCAACCCCGGTGCCCAAATCGCCGGGGCCGTCCTGTTCCTGGGCGCACGCTTCCGCCACGTCCTCCGGCTCGGGCTGCGGCTCGTCCTCGGGCCGGATGAAGCCCCGCTCAATCCTGAGCGTGCCGTCGCCGGCCAGCATGACGGTGGCGCCTCCCCGCGCCACGTCCTCCGGACGAAAGGCGCGCTCGCGGCCGTCCAGGGTGTCAAGCTCGGCCTGCACCGCCTGCACCTCGGCCCGAACTTCCTCCGCGGCGTCCTCGACGCCGTAAGGATGATCGGCAGCCAACTCGTCAAGGCGCTGGGCCAACTCGGCTTGCCGCGCCTGGTCGGCCTCGGACAGCGCCACGGTTCCGGGCCACACCCGGCGGGTGGCGTACCAGATCGTCCGCACGGCTGCCGGGTCGGTGACGACCCACTTCCAGCCCTCGGCCCGTACCTGGTCCGCCGCCGCCTGGATGCGCTCGCCCACCAGCCGTTCCAGCAGGGCCACGTCGGTCAGCCAGCCGCCGTCGTCCTCGGTGAACAGGTCGCACTGCACGCGCCCGCCCGCGGCCTGGTAGGCGTCCAGGCCCACAAGCCGCGCGCGCGGGTCGTGGGCGGGAACGTTGGCCTGGGTCAGCACGCGCCTGATGGCGTGGGGAGTAAGCTGCCACTCCGGCAGCTCGGCAAAGGCCCGCTCCTGCGCGTCGCGATCCTCGGTGACGGTGAAGGCCATGACGTGGTCCAAGGTCAGCTTGCCCTCGCGGTAGGCCGCCATGATGGCCGGGGACACGGTGCCGAGGCGGAGGCGCTGGCGGACGGTGTGCGCCGTCACGCCGAACCGGGCGGCGATCTCCTCGATGCCGAGGCCCCGGCCGTCCTGATGCAACTCTGTAAAGGCTTCATAAGCATCGGCCGGATGCAGCGCCTTGCGGTCCTCGTTCTCCGCCAGGCTGGCGTCCAGCGCGTTCTCGTCGTCGATCCGGCGGCAGGGGATGGCCGCGCCGGCAGCCAGGCGCTTGCGCTCAACCAGCCACATAAGCGCCCAGAACCAGCGCCCGCCCGCGACGACCTCCCACAAGCCGGTGGGTGTGCCCTGCGCATCCCTTTGCTCGCTGACGCTCAGGTTCTGGATCAGGCCGCGTCCAGGCGCCGCGATGCTCGCCGCCAGTTCCTCGATCTCCGCCGCGGCGTAGGTCTTGCGGACGTTGCGGGGGGACAGCACCAGCTTGTTCAGGGGAACCGTGAACGTGTCGGCGTTCAGGGTGATCTTCTTAGCCATGTTTCTCTCCGTTGGTGGCCGGGAACCGCTCCCTGGCACACCCTTCTTATATCTGCATTTGCTTATTTGTGTAAATGCTTAATAAGCATTAAAGTAACAAGGGCGCGATCAGTTTTGTGTCTTATGGGCACCGCTGCTTGCGTCGGGAACGCTGGCTGGCACGACGCCGGCGTGGGTGGGCCAGCGTCGTGCCAGCCCTGGCTTCCCGTCCAGAACAGGCTTTCGCAGGTCTATGTCAATTGACGACATAGAACGCCTATGTCATTATATGTCCTATGGCGAAGACGACGCTGATCCTTCACCGCAAGCGCCGCTATGACGACGGAGCGATCTTGGAACTGAAGCTCTGGCAGGTGCCCGCCGCCGTTCCTGGCTCCGCGCACCTGTTCAAGTATTCCTTGTTCTACGGCAACGGCGGGCAACGGCTGATCGGCTATGACAACGAAGCCGGCAAGGGCGACCACCGGCATTACAGCGGCAGGGAGGAAGCCTATGCGTTCACCACCTTCCGCCAGATGCTGGCGGACTTTCTGGCCGACGTGCGCCAGCTTCGAGGGGGCAAGCTATGAGTGAGGACATGAAAATTGTCGTGGGCGGCACGGCCGAGGACGACGCCGCCGCGTTCCTTGATGCCGTCGAGCGGGCGGAACGGGGCGAGGCCGTGCATGAACGGGTGCTGTCCTTCCAAAGCTGGGAGGGCTTGGCCTCGGTCATGACTGGGGAGCGGCTTCGCCTGCTGCGGCACCTGCACACGCACCCTGAGCCGTCGGTCAGCGCGCTCGCACGGGCGCTTGGGCGGCAGTATCGCCGGGTGCATGAGGACGTGGCTGTTCTGGAAGGCGCGGGGCTGCTGGACCGGAACGGAGATTCGGTGCGGACGACCGCGGACGCGATCCAGGCGGAAATCCGGTTTTAAGGGGCAGACAGTCGCGTGGGTGCTGGCTCTCTTCAGCATAGTTCTTGATTTGTTCTAGAATGCGTCCTAGCGTCCCTGCAGTGACCAGCAGAGGCGCACAAGCGTGGCTCAGGACGACAATCTCTCCCCGGCAACGCGGGAGGAGGTGATCAGCACCTTGTCCTTCGCGCTGCGGTTCACCGGGCGCAAGCGCATCCACAATGCGGACGATTTCATGGCCCGCATCGCCGCCGAGCACCTGGCGGACCACCTGGCGCGGAGCGGGTTTGTCGTCAGCAAGCGTCCGCCCTCGGGCGACCTCGCGCATCTTGATCCCCGCCCGTCCGAGCCGAAGGCATAGGCGGTCCCATGGGCCATGTCCTCGATGCGCTGTGCCGGTTGGAAGCCCTGGCCGAAGAGGGCGCGACCCCGGACGAGGTGGCGCGCGACGCAGCGCTCATTGCCGCCGGCTGGTGGTGGGAAGCCCGCGGCGACTTGGCCTCGGATCGGCTGGTGCTGCTGGTCCAGGAGCTGCGCCGCTGGTGCGCCGCAGCGTCCAGCCGCTACGCCCTGCGCTGGGACAAGCTGGAGCGGGCTGGGCGGCCGGACCAGGCGGATCGCGCCCGGCGTCAGGCCGAAGCGCTGGACCGGGCAAGCCACGCTCTGCACGTGTTCGGGTAGTCGTTAGGCGGTGGGACGGTGGCCGGAGTGCGAACGGATCAGCCGCGGGCGGGTTGTTGCCTTGCCTCCAAACATGCTCAACGCTGGTTGAGGGTGTTTGGAGAACGCCGTGCCGCGCCGATTCGTCAGCTATCTCAGTGTCAGCACCGACTGGCAGGGCAGGAGCGGCCTCGGCCTTGAGGCGCAGCGCGCCGCGGTGGCCGCGCACCTGAGCGGCGGCGACTGGACGCTGCTGGACGAGATGGTGGAGGTCGAGAGCGGCAAGGACACGGCCGACCGGCCGCAGCTCGCCCGCGCAATGGCGCTGTGCCGGCTGACAGGCGCCCCCCTGTGCGCTGCCAAGCTGGACCGACGGAGCCGCGACGCCCATTTCCTGATCGGCCTAGACAAGGCCGACGTGGACTTCGTGGCGGTGGACGGACGATGCCAAGGATTCGGTCCACGCGTTCACACAGGCGCTGTGGCACCCTGGTATGACGACTGCACCAGCGGCGGTAACTCGAACGGCAGCCCAGCGCCGGGCGCGGGTGCCTCGACGTAGAGGCAGATGGAGAGAGGAGGTGCCGGATGAAGCGAGCGCACGCCGTTTCGTGCCGAAACCCATGCCTGGCGGCGACACCGGAACGCTGATTGTGCAGCAGCTTTGAGGCATAGTTCAGGGGCATCGAACCGTTCCTTCTCACCTTTTCCTGCTATCGTGCCGGAAAGGCTGGTTTGGGATATTAGAGCAATATCGGTTCAGGTTGACGTATATCCAGCGTTGGTGACGTATCGCATGCACTCGTCTGGGGTGAACTTCGTGAGCACGTCGCCGATGGCACCGTCAACTTGGCTGCCGGCCGGCTTGCGAGATGCGGCTGAGCCGGATAGG
>CAXTUQ010000277.1:0-7764 GCA_964247405.1 uncultured Acetobacteraceae bacterium | reverse complement strand
ATCCCGAACGGCCAGAACAACGCGATCCTGCTGTATGCCACCGCGTCCGAGCGCGGCACCATCGAGGCCATGCTGCGCAAGATCGACATCCTGCCGCTCCAGGTCCGCATCGACGCCACGGTGGCGGAGGTCACGCTGAACGACAGCCTGCAATACGGCACGCAGTTCTTCTTCAACGCCGGCATCAACGGCGCGCTCAACTTCAGCCCGGCCGGCGCGGCGGCGGGCGCCTTCGCGTCGGGCTTCCCAGGCTTCGTACTGAGCGGCCCGCGCAACGGCCAGGCGGCGCTGAACGCGCTCCAGGCGGTCACGGACGTCAAGGTGCTGTCCTCGCCGCAGGTGCTGGTGCTGGACAACGAGGCCGCGCGCCTGCAGGTCGGCAACCTCGTGCCATTCCTGACGCAAAGCTCGCAAAGCACCATCACCACCAACGCGCCGGTGGTGAACTCGATCGACTACCGGGAGACCGGGGTGATCCTGGAGGTGACGCCCCGGGTGAACAGCGGCGGGCTGGTGACGCTCGACATCTCGCAGGAGGTGAGCGGGGTGGTGGCGGGGACCACGACGGCGGGCATCAACTCGCCGACGTTCTCCGAACGCAATGTGAGCAGCCGCGTGGTGGTGGAGGACGGGCAAACGGTGGGCTTGGCCGGGCTGATCAGCGACACCGCGAGCACGCAGAACCAGGGCATCCCGTTTCTCAAGGACGTGCCGATCCTGGGGCTGCTGGCCGGCAGCCAGAGCAACAGCCGCCAGCGGACCGAGCTTCTGGTGCTGATCACGCCGCACGTCGTGCACGACCAGCGGGACGCGCGGGCGCTGACCGAGGACCTGCGCGACCAGTTGATCAACGCCGCCCGCGTGCCGGTGGACCTGCAAGCGGGCCGCGCGTCCGGCTCCTCCGACCCGCAGCGTACGCTCCGCCGCAGCCTGCGCCTGGAACGGTGAGCGCCGGCGGCGATTGGAAAAACCAAGAACACGAAAGCGCCTTGTTCGCCCGATCCACCTCTTGGCCGGGTGCGCCCGCGATCTCGCCGGCGCTGGACACCAAAGATCGGGTGGATGACGCTTCAATGGTCAGCCTGCGGCGGCAGCCGGGTCGAGAGATAGGCGTCGAACAGGGCCTTCCGTCGAGGGTCGAGCACGCCGGTCGGCCGCGCAACGTCGCCCAGCTCCATCACGGCCTCGCCCGGGGCGTCGAAACGCGGCCACGCCGGCAGACCCTCGCCGTTCGGGTCGCCTGTCTTCGCAAATTTCGTCCAGTAGCCCTGCACCTGCTCTGCCAACTCCCGATCGCGTGGCTGCCAGGGGCGCTCAATGGAGTCCTGGGTGCCGAACACGTACGCCAGCTCGGCGGAGTGGAAGGCGCCTACCTTGACCGGGTCGGAGCCGGGCGCAGGCCGCGTGAACCGATAGACATAGGACGGCTTCCCGCGTGCCGCGAAGGCCAGGGCCTCCTTGGCTGAGGCGGCCAACAGGTAGTCGCTCTGCATCCGGTCCTGCGCGGCGGCTGCGGTCGCCGCATCCGTGCCCGCGTAGAGTTCCGCAACCGCGTCGCCCTGCGCACCGAAGCGGCGCCTGGCAAGGGCCGCGAGGCCGTCCGGCGTCGTTGCCGGCAGCAGTTGCGTGCCCTCGTCGAGGTTCGTGCCGATCAGCAGCGCCTCGCCGTTGCCCTGGCCCGTCGCGATCATGTCCGGAAGATCATGCGGCAGCACGTGGCCGTCCACGTTCGGGCGCAAGCCGAAGCCGACCGCGTTGCTTCCCATCGCCCGGACAAACTCCGTGCTGGGGAGCATCCGCAGCTCCGCGACCGTGCCTCCATGCAGGGTGGCCGCGAGCTTCGCGCCGCCCTGCTCGGCCTGCGGCAGCATCTGCAGCGGGTCGTTCATCCCGAACATCGGGTCGCTCTCGACGATCGCCCGGCGGAACAGGCCGCGCGCCAGCGGCGAGGCCATCATCGCACCGACGCCCAGGGCGCCGGCCGACTGCCCGAAGATCGTGACGTTCCCAGGGTCGCCGCCGAAACCGGCGATGTTGGCCTGGACCCAGCGCAGGGCGGCAGCCATGTCGAGCAGGCCGTAGTTGCCGGAAACATGGTCCGGGCTTTCCGCGTCGAGCTGCGGAAGCGCCAGGAAGCCCAATGGCCCGAGGCGGTAGTTGAGGGTGACGAGAACGACGCCTTTCCGCGCCAGCGCGTTTCCGTCGAAGCTCGGCAGCGATGCGGACCCCTGGACGAATCCGCCGCCGTAGAACCAGACCATCACCGGCAGGCGGTCGGTGCCTGCGTGCGCGGGCGTATAAACGTTGAGGTAAAGGCAATCCTCGCTCTGCCGCTCGGAGGTCCGGAAGAACTCGGTCTGGTAGAACGATCCCGGGGGCGGAAGCGGCTGGGGGCAGGCGGGCGCGAAATGCGTCGCTTCCAGCACGCCCTGCCAGGGAACCACCGGCTGCGGCGGCCGCCACCGCAGGCCGCCGACGGGTGCGGCAGCGAAGGGCACCCCGAGATACCGGGCGACGGCTCCGTCGGGACTGCCGGTGCCGATCACCTCCCCGCCTTCGACGCGCACCGTCCCTGCCCGCGCCGGGAGGCTCAGCGCCAGCAGGAGCAAAGCGGCAACGGCGGATCGCAGCAGGTTTACCATGTCGGCGCCACCAAGCCGGATTGCTCCCAGAAGCCGCACCTGTGCTCTTCCGCGAAATCGCGCTTCGCCGAGGACGTGTCGGAGATGGACAGGATCGCTGGATCGTCCCTGGTGAAGTGCGGCCATGCGACACGCACGGGCGCCTCGTCGGGCGCGTTCGGGTCCCCTCCCGCTGCGAAGGCGGACCAATACCTGACCATCAGCCGCGACAACGCGGCGTGACGACCGGACAGCGGGCGCGCGTCGTTGTCGTTGTTGAAAACGTAGCCGAGATCGGTGGTGTGGTAGGACAGGTTTGGCAGGTCGCTCCCGGGCACAAGCGGCTGCTGCTGCACGGGATCAGCAATGTCGAGCTGGTAGCCATACACCGGCACGTGGGCGGCAAGGGCGTTGCGCGTGAGGTTGGCCATGCAGGCGAAGCGTCGGTCGGTCAGGGCGCTGCCGATCAGGGTTGACGGGGTGACGTAGGCCTCGGGCTTGTACTGCCCGAGGACCGCATCCGCGTGGTCGCCGAAGCTCGACTTGAGCAGGCCGGGCACGTCGCTTGGAGCGACGGGGCGCCTCAGGACATCGGCCTCCGTCCGGGCGGTGAAGAGATAGTTCTCCTTTGCGTTGCTCCCGATCAGGACCGGCACCTTGGCGAAGCGGCCTTGCCGGAAGGCGTCGAACGGGTCGAGCGGGAGCACGAGGCCGTCCTGGACCATCGTCGGCTTGGCCGTCATGCGCAGGAATGCTTCGGCCCGTGCCGCGCGCAGGCAGGCCAGGGTCCCGGCGCCGGCGGGGCAGCCGATCTCCTCCAGCGCACGCGCATACGTTTCCCGCTCCGCCTGCGCCAGCGGAACCGTGTGGGCGCCGTCGGTGCTGCTCTGGACAATCGCGTGCTGGAACAGCCCTTCCGATGCAGGCGAGGCCAAAAGGCCGAGCACTGCGTTGGCCCCTGCGGACTCGCCCATGACGGTGACGTTGCCGGGATCGCCGCCGAACGCCCGGATGTCCTGCGCCACCCAGCGCAGGGCCATCTGCAGGTCGAGGAGCCCGTAGTTCCCGGAAACGTGGCGGCCATCCGCGTCATCCAGCGCCGATGCCGCAAGGAAGCCGAGGCCGCCGACGCGGTAGTTGACCGTCACAATGACCGCGTTCGCCTCGGCGGCAAGGTGCGTTGCATCGTACTGCTTGGCTGCGCCATACCCTTCCACAAAGCCGCCGCCGTGGATCCAGACGATCACCGGACTTGGGCTTGCGGTGCGGCTGCCTGGCTGCGCCGGGCGCCAAACGTTGAGGTAAAGGCAATCCTCGTTGTTGCTGGCGAGGCCGGCGGGGTCAGGCGATGCGAGCTGCGGGCAGGCCGACGGGGGTATCGTCGCGCGCAAGGGTGCTGTCCAGGAAGCAGCCTGGACGGGAGGCGCAAGCCGGCGCTCGCCGACCGGCGGCAGGGCGTAGGGAATGCCGAGGAAGACGTCGGTGCTCTCGCGGTGCACGCCTTCGATTGGGCCATGACTTGTCTGTACGGCAGGCGGCGAGGACGTAGCCTGCGCGCCAAGGGCCGGCGGAGCCGCCGCGGTCGCAAGCAGGCAGGGCACCAGGAAGCGCAGGCTGGCCGTCGCGACGGCCAGCACGTCATTCTTCCCGGCTTTCGGTTGGAGCTTCCTGTTCTTTGCGGGGTTGTCGCCCAGTGGGAGGTGCGCAACACGCCGGCGCATCGCTGTGACCCTTTTCGTAGCAGGTTGAGCATCAGCAGTCGTTCGACCGTATGGCTTCCTGAAAAGCGAAGCAATCACCCGCCAGCCCGCCGTGATGCGATGCCGGTTCGGCGAGCGTCGAGCTTCGGCGTCACGCCCCTGACTGTGGCCACGACTCGCGGACTGCATCCCCGATTGCGGGAGAGGCAGTGTCCATGGGCTTGGGAAAGATCCGTTGATGGGGGCGAGGTAGGCAGAGGTGGCCATCAGATCGGCTGGCCAAGATGGGGTTGCGAAGCTCCATCTCGAACCGAGGCGGACCCGACGGCCAAGAAAGGGCCGCCGCTGGCCGACCTCCCGGTAAGACGATCTCTCCGCCTGGGTTGGAAGCAAAGGGGCGTCCACGTCGCACCCTGGACTGGGCGCATCAATGTCCCGCTCTCGGGCATAAGCTGGCTGACGTTCCAGAATACAGGTGAGACAGGCATATGGATCGAGGCGGACGTCACCGAGCGTTGATCCCACGCCACCGAGGCGATTGCTTGAAGAACGGCTGCAGAGCAGGGCTCATGCCCCTCCACTGCAAAGGTCTTCCTGATTACGCATAAACCTCAGCCAGTTTCAGGAGCTGGTAGGGCATGGGTGCGGTCCGCACGCCGGCCCAGCACAGGCGCGGGATCATGGCGGCCAAGTCGTAACGACGATTGAAGCGGTATTCGAACTCGGCCAGGTAGCGCGGCACGTGCTTGCTGCTGATCGCACGATAGGTGCCGGTGATCGCCGCCTTGATGTTGCCCAAGGCCGTGTTGACCCATTTGAAAGCGGGCACCTGCGCCGCAGCCGGACCCGATCCCGTTTTGATGGCTTGGTGAGCGCATCCGGCGTCGGCCACGCTGCCAAAACACTGCAATCCGTCGCTGACCACCGTGCAAGCGGGATCGAGGCTACGCTTTGCGAAGCCGGAGATGGAGGCGCCGCAGAAGCTTGTGACGCGGCCGAGCTTCAGGCGCACCGGCTTGCCCTCGGGCGTCGTCTCGACCGCGGCGACGAACGGCGTCTTGCCCGGCGCACCACGCCCCCGCTTGCCGCCCGAGCGTTCGCCGCCAAGGTAGGTGTCGTCGATTTCCACCCGCCCGGTCAGCGGCTTGGCGGCGTCGCGCTCCAGCATGACCTGCTTCAGCTTGTGCTTCACCGTCCACGCCGTGGTCTGTGTCACGCCCAGGCGTCGGCCCAGCTCGATGCTGGAGATGCCCTGCTTGCTTTGCGTCAGGTGATACATCGCACGGAACCAGGTGCGCAGCGGCAGCTTGGTCGAGGCGAAGATCGTGCCCGCGGTCGGCGAGGTTTGCCGGCGACACGCCGTGCACTGGAACAGGTCGCGGGTTGCCACCATGCTGTGCTCCCGCCCACCGCAGGCCGGGCACCAGAAGCCGTCGGGCCACCGCGCCGCAATCACCACGGCCCGGCACTGCTCCTCCGTGCCGTATTGCCGATCAAAGGCCGGCTCGCTGAGGCCTTTCTGGAACTGCACGGCATTGCGGGCCATCACGATCCTTCGCTCAAATCCAACGTGCTCGGGCATTGTACCTGCCCGGAAACGGCTGAGGAAGGTGCGTAATCAGGAAGGTCTTTTGGTCAACACTGCAATCGCCTTCTGAAACGGCAACACGGGTGTTCTGATCCGCCTTTCTGCTGCCTGAAAAGCGGTGCAGGCAGCTCCTTCTCGTCCATTCTGTAAGCAGAACGCCTATGGCCAACGTTGCAAGGGTTAAGTCTCAGGTTAGGCGCAGCGTTTCGGGCCGAGTCTTACGGTTAAGCGCAGCGTCTCAGGTTAAGTGCAAACGCAAGTGCCTGATTATTGTCCAAACTGAGTCTCAAGGTTAAATGCAGCGTGACACCCTTACGGCACGCTCTACGGCCACCTGGCCCGCGCGAACCCGCAGTGGAAGCTGCCGGCGGCGGGCGACGCCATGGCACTGTTCGCGGGACCGGACGCCTACGTTTCCCCGTCCTGGTATCCGTCGAAGCAGGAACACGGAAAAGTCGTGCCGACCTGGAACTACGTTGCCGTCCACGCCTACGGCCCGGCCGAGTTCTTCGAGGATGCCGGCCGTCTGTTGGACGCCGTCACGCGGCTGACCGACCGGCACGAGCGGCGCCGCGCCGAGCCCTGGGCTGTGACCGACGCGCCGGACGCGTTCGTCAGCTCGCAGCTCCGGGGCATCGTCGGCCTGCGCTTGCCGATCGCGCGCATCGAGGGCAAGCGCAAGATGAGCCAGAACCGGAGCGCCGAGGACCGGGCGGGTGTCGCCGCCGGGCTTGCCGCGAGCGATCACGCCCCTGACCGCGCCGTGGCGGCGCTGGTCCCGGGCTGAGAACAGCCGGAGGCGCGGATGCAGGCTCGCCCCGGTCCATTCTCTTCGCCGTCCCGGCGGGGGTGAACGAACCGAGACGGAGTAGGCCGCACCACTATGTCAAACGACCGGACACCGTTGGCGAAGCCGGAGTTGGTTGTTTGTTCAAGGTGTCGGCCACCCCGGCGGCCCCACTCTGTCGGGGTTGAGGATGGGCCGTGGCAGCTCCTGAATGGACGCTGTGACGGGTTGGGCGACCTGGCCAACGGTATCCGAGTCTCAGGGGAGCAACGTGCCTACGAGGTCTGCTTAAGAACAGTTTTGTAGGCACTGACCGCAGCTTTGAAGCCCATGACCAGGGCATCCGCTGTCAGTTCATGGCCAATCGAAGCTTCGTTCACCACCGGCATCGCTGACATGAGAACGGGCAGGTTGTCCAGGTTGAGGTCGTGTCCTACGTTGACCGCCAGGTTCCGCCCTGCTGCGGCGCGCGCCGCTTCACCACAGGCGCTCAGCAACGCCGCCGGTTGGCCATTACGTGCGGCGGCAGCATATGAGCCGGTGTAGATTTCCACACCGTCAGCCCCGGTGCCTGGAACGCGTGACACCACGCCGGGATCGGGATCAACAAACAGTATCACGCGACACCCGCACGCCTTCAAAGTGGATGCTGCCGAACTCACCAGCGGCGTGTCTTCGTTGTTCAGCTTCCAACCCTCTTCCGAGGTAAAAGCAGTTGGCGCATCAGGAACCAACGTGCACTGCTCTGGTTTCACGATCCGCACGATGTCCAGCAGTCGCTCGTCAGGGTAGCCTTCGACGTTCAGCTCGAAGCGCGGTCGCCACGGCCGCATCAACTCGGCCAGCGCCAGCACGTCGTCTCGCCGGATATGCCGCTCGTCGGGACGCGGATGCACCGTGATCCCGTCCGCACCCGCCTCATAGGCTAGCCGTGCAAAGGTCAGCACGTCCGGCACGCCCGTGTGTCGGGAGTTACGCAGCAGGGCCACCTTGTTCAGGTTCACACTCAGTCGCGGGTGCCGTCGCGGAGGTGGTGGAAATAGGTTGGCGGCGTAGTCTCTGGTTTGT
>CAXTUQ010000276.1:919-7775 GCA_964247405.1 uncultured Acetobacteraceae bacterium | reverse complement strand
CCTGCCCGGTGTCAGCTAAAGAGCTTGATCGCGGTGCGGGCGACAAGCCCGCCCTGGCAGCGTGCGCCGTCGAGCTCGACGGCCGAGGGCTGGCGCGAGCCGTCTTCGTCGGCAATCGTGGTTGCGCCGTACGGCGCGCGCCCCACGGCCTCGTTGACCGCCGACATCCCCTTGAAGCTGTACGGCAGGCCGATCCTGGCCGCCGTGCTGGGTGGCGGTGGACGTGAAGGCCGCCCCGACCTTACCTTCAAGGGCGTTCCGCTGCCACAACCCCCGGTCTGGTCCAGGAATGCCGCCATCTGCGACGACATCCTGTTGTAGCGGGTCCCGGTGCCCACGACGATGGCGTCGTAGCCCCCAAGCTCGGCGACCGACGCGACCGGGGCGTCCTGGTCAAGCTTGTAACGGGACTTGCGGGCGACCTTCTCGGGCACCGTCTCGGGAACGCGCCTGACGCCAACCTGCGCCCTGGCGGCCGCGCCCTCGGCAGGCGCCTTCGCCATTTCAGATGTCTCCCATCGAGCTGCCGCGATCCCTCCTTGCCGGTGCCGGCTGTCGCGGGGCGGCCGCCCAGGACGTGGCCGGGTGCGCTTCGCGGCGGGTCACTCCTCCAAAACCTTCATGCCCTTGGCAACGGCCGGACGTTCCCCAAGCCGGGCAAGCCAGTCCCGGATCGCCGGCGATGCCGCGAAAGTGTCGCCAAGTACGGTGTCCATCGCCGTACGGGCCTCGTGTACCCACGGGTAGGACACGATGTCGGCGATGGAGTAGTCGCTCCCCGCCACGTAGGGCGCCTCGGTCAGCCGCTTCTCCAGCACGCCGAGCAGGCGCTTGCCTTCCTCCGTGAAGCGCTCGATGGCGAGCGGCGCCTTGTCCTTCGAGCGGACGGCGAAGAAGTTCAGTTGCCCCAGCATGGGGCCGAGGCCGCCGATGGACCAGTGCAGCCATTCCAGCGCCGCCCAGCGGCCCGGCCCGGTGCCGGGAAGCAGGCGCCCGCTCTTCTCGGCAAGGTAGGTCAGGATGGCGCCGCTCTCGAACAGCGCCTGCTCGCCTCCGGCCGCGTCGTGATCGACGATTGCGGGAATCTTGTTGTTGGGGGACAGCGCGAGGAAGGCCGGGTCGAACTGCTCGTCGGCGGCGATGTTCACGCCTCGCGCCGTGTACGCCAGGCCGACTTCCTCGAGCATGATCGCCGGCTTGCGGCCGTTGGGCGTCTTCCAAGTGTAGAGCGTGATCATCGCATGGGTTCTCCAACCGTGATGTGCCTCAGCGTGGATCGCCGTTCTGCCCGGGGACAACGGTTGAAGAAGCCGTTGCGCGCCGATCCGCGATCTGCTCCTTCATCCAGGGCAAGCCTTGCTCGCCGACCACGATGCCGAGCAAGCCGAACAAGGCGACGACCGGGGGGGGCCCGGCGACTTGACGCCAAGCAGCGCATAGATTGCGCCCACGGCAATGCCGACCAGCAAGGACACGAGACAGGCCATTCAGCATCCTTCAAGCGGCGACGTCCCTTTCGCCTGAAGCCAACAATGGCACGGCAATGGGCCATAGCCGGAAACATTCGACACTGCCGTTCGAAAAGTCCGAAGGCACCTGACGTACCCTGACGTACGTCGCCGACCGTGAACCATCCGCGCCGCACGCCTTCGCCAGCGCAACCGGGGCGGCGGAGATCAGCCGAGTCCTTCAGTGGTCCTCGGACAGCAAATCGATGTAGCGTCGCGCCGAGTGCTCAATCGCGGCGCTGCCGTCCTGAACGATCTGACGCCCCGTGGAAAACCCGTAAACGCGCTCGATGCGCCACTGCTTCAGGGCACTGGCCATCCACCTGACCGTCGTGGCGGACAGCGGGATCATGTTCGGGTAGCTCCACAGGAAGGTCACGCGGCACGGGTCCGAACCAGAAGCGCCCGTTGCCCAATCGCGAAGCCGGGCTTGGTGTGGATCTCGAACAGGTTCGGCTCAAGCTGCCGCCAGGCGTTGACATGGGTCACCGCGGCTTCGATGACGTCGTTGCTCGCAGCGTGGGGGCTGCCGACGCCGTGGAAGGGCGGCAGGAAGGTGTGCCGGAAGAAGGCTGCCGGATCCTCTTGGATGCCCTTCGCAATGTCGGCGAAGCCGGACCCCGGGTTGCCGTGCGGGTTCTCCGGGCCTTGAAGCATGCCTGGCGCGATGGAGGCATGGAGTCCGGCCTTGATGACCCCCTTGCCGTTGTGGCGGCTCATGCAGCGCGCCGCTTCGCCGCCGCCCATCGAGTAGCCGATCACGGTCACGTCCTTGATAGCGCCCGTCGCCTGCATCACGTCGGCGAGGTCGTCCGCAAGCGAGTCCCAGTCGTAGCCTGTCCAGGGCTGCCCCGAGCGGCCGAGGCCCTGGCGGTCGTGGTTGATGACGCGAAACCTTTCTGCGGCCAGGGCCATGGCGGTGCGGTCGAAGCTGTCGGCGTTCAGCGGCCACCCGTGGATGAGGATAACCGGGCGGCCGGTGCCCCAATCCTTCACGTAGAGTTCCGTCCGGCCCGGCTTCCAGCGCTCGGAGCGGTTCAACGTGCGGTCCGCGCCGGCGTCGCGCCCCGCCATCTGTTGTCAGTCGATCTGCGCCGCGCTGTCGGTGCTGCCACCAACAAGAGCGGGCTTTTCAACCGCTACGCCCAGCGGACCACTCAGCTCAAGCCGATCTGGAAACAACCGAACGTTCCGAACCTGCCGTTCGCCGATCCAGTTCGGCACGAGGCTGAGCGCGACGACGTGCGTGACGGTGCTCTGCTGCTCATCAACTTCGAAGGTCCCGCAGTAGCCGAAATAGCCGCGCCGCCGCGGCCCACTCCCATCGGGAAGATCACGGCTCACGTTCTGCTGAGGCGCATCTGTCTGCCGGCCTGCCCTGAGGATGGGGTGCGTGTCCTGGTGGACCGGCTATGGCCGAGGGGCGTAAGCAAGATGCGGGCTGCGCTGGCGTTCTGGAACAAGGACGTGCCGCCAACCACCGGACTGCGGCAATGGTTCGGGCATGGCCCTGCCCGTTGGGAGGAGCTCTGCAAAAGGCATCGCGCAGAGCTGAAAGCCAACCCCGAGGTGGTTGAAGGCCGTGCTGCCCTGGCCTTCGGCGCGCGGGACGAAGCCCGCAACGAAGCTGTCGTCTTGCAGGAGGTTCTCCTGGACCCTTGACGCGGCCGCAGCGATCATGGCGCGATGACCACTCTGGTCGGGTGTGGCTCAGAACAGGACACGGTGCACGCGCCGCGTCGGGAAGGACAACGCCCATGGCCACCCCCCCTGAATGCCGCGCCGTCCCACGATCCCTTGGCGGCAAAGCTCACCCCGGCAGACGACCGCATCCTGCTGAACCACTGGCTCCCGCCGCAGGAGGGCATCGTTCCCCGGGTCCGGCTGGGGAAGCGCTGGGTCAGCGTGCTGTGGGCGCTGCCGCTGGGCTTCGCCGGCCTCGTCCTTGCCGTCGCCTTGGCGCAGGGCCTGCTGGAGTTCCCTGCCGTCAAGGCGTTCGCGGCGCGCTACCCCGGCATCGCCCAGGCCGCGCCGTCGGTGGACTCCGGCTTCCCGTGGTGGCTGCGGGCACAGCATTTCCTGAACATGTTCTTCATGATGTTCATCATCCGTGCGGGCATCCAGATCCTGGCCGACCACCCGCGACTGTATTGGAAGCGGGACTGCACGCCGGGCACGGACTGGTTCCGCTTCCAGCGCCCGGTCCCCACGGGGCGTGTCTGGACCGCCAAGGACGACTCGGTCACGCTCCCGAAGTGGCTGGGCATCCCGGGCCTGCGCCATTCCATCGGGCTGGCCCGCTGGCGGCACTTCTCGGTCAACCTGCTATGGGTGGTCAACGGCGTCCTCTTCTACGCGCTGATCTTCTCAACCGGCCAGTGGCTCCGCTTGGTGCCCGCCACGTGGGAGGTCGCTCTCGACCGCCATCCAGTATGCGTCGCTGGATTTCCCGGTGGACCATAGCTGGACCCGGTACAACGCCCTGCAGCAGCTCACCCACTTCATCTCGTTCTCCTGGTTCGTGCTGTTCATCCTGGCGCACGGGATCATGGTGTTCGTGACCAGCCTGCGGGAGAACACCAACCACATGTTCGCCGGGGTGGAGAGCAGCGCATGGGCCGGGCTGCTGCCGTTCCTTCTCGCCATGGGGGTGGTCGCGGCGGCCTGGGCCGTGGCGTCGCCCCTGACGATCCGGCACGCCCGCCTGGTGCAGCACGCGGGCAAGTTCATGGTCGGCTGGATCAAGGGGCTGGCCGAGTGGTGGGACCCGCGCTCCCAGCTTCCGGAGGAGGACATCTCGCCGTATTTCTGGCCGAACGGCACCATGCCGCGTTCCGCGGAGTTCGATGGCCTGGTGGCGGACGGGTTCAAGCAGTACCGGCTCCGGGTCGGCGGGCTGGTCGAGAACCCGCGGGATTTCTCGCTTGCCGACCTGCGGGCCATGCCGAAGCAGGAGCAGGTCACGACCCACTTCTGCATCCAGGGATGGTCCGGCGTCGCCAAGTGGGGCGGCGTGCCGATGCGCCACATCCTGGACCTGGTGAAGCCGGCCGCCGGGGCGCGCTACGCCGTGTTCTACTCGCTGGCTGACGGGGGCGACGGGGGCCGCTACTACGACGTGCACAAGATGCACAACATGCGGCACGCGCTGACCATCCTGGCCTACGAGATGAATGGCAAACCGGTCAGCGTGCTGCACGGGGCGCCGCTGCGGCTGCGCTGCGAGAACGAGCTGGGCTTCAAGGTGGTCAAGTGGATCGCGGCAATGGAGTTCGTGGACAGCTTCGCCGACCTCGGCGCCGGCGAGGGCGGCTACAACGAGGATCACGAGTTCTACGGCTACGGCATGCCGATCTGACGCGCCACGCCGCGTCGTCCTGAACAGGCGTCAGCCCCTCGGCGCGGACTGGCCATCCTTCTCCAGCACGCTCTCGACATAGACCATGCGCACCACGACCATCCCTGCGGCGGTGAGCGGCGTGGCCAGGATCAGGCCCATGATCCCGAACAGGGTGCCGAGCACGGTCTGCGACAGGATGGTCAGCGCCGGGGGGAGCTGCACGGCACGCCGCTGGATCAGCGGCGCGATGAGATTGCCCTCCAGCGTCTGGACGGCCAGGAACAGGCCCGCCACCCACAGCGCCTGATACGTCCCTTGGCCGAGCGCCACCAGCACCGCAGGCACAGCGCCCGCCAGCGCGCCGATGAACGGCACGAAGTTGCACAGGCCCGCGACCACGGCCAGCGTCGGGGCGAGCGGCACGCCCAGCGCTGCAAGCCCGGCCCAGCTCAGCCCTGCCACGACGATCATGTCCACGGCCTGGCCCGCGAACCATCGAGCAAGCGTCTCACCGAGCGCGTGCATGACCTCCCTGCCGCGCTCGCGCATGCGCGGGGCCAGCAGGCGCATCGCGCCGTCCACGTACAGGCTCGGCGATGCTGCCAAGTACAATGCCGTGAACAGCAGCACGAGCAGGCTGCCGAACGCACCGAGGGTGGATGTTGCGACCCCCGCCATCACGCCTGCGATCGCATCCTCCGATCCCGCCAAGTAAGACCCGAGGCGGCCCAGGACAGCGCCTCCCCAACTGCTTTGCTGCACGAATTGCCGCAGATTGCCTATTTGCTCGCCCAGGCTGCTGCGGAGCTGGCCGATCTCACCCAATGCGACCGGGCCGCGCCACCAGACCGGCGCTGCCACGAGCACCGTCAGGCCGACGATGACCAGCGCCAACGACCAGTTGGGGCCGAGACCCAGAATGGCGCCGAGCCGGTCGGCCAGGCCGCGGAGCACGACCGCGAGCAGCGCGGCGGCGAACACCAGCAGGCACACATCCGCCAGCATCCAGAAGGCGGCCAGCAGCAAGGCCCCGATTGCCGTCCAGCGCAGCGTCGCGGCCACGCCTTCGAGGGCGGCGGCCCGTCGGCCGCCGGGTCCTTCCATCACGGGCTGCGTGCCTGCTGCTTCGCAGCCGGGCCGTCACCCGAAAGGTTCATGGCGCTGGCGATCAGCGCGGTGTGGGAGAACGCCTGCGGCATGTTGCCCGTCATGCGCCTGGCCTTCGGGTCGTGTTCTTCGCCCAGCAGGCCCAAGCCATTCCGGAGCGCGAGCAGCCGTTCGAACATCGTGCGGGCCTCGTCCGTCTTGCCCTGCATGTGCAGGCAATCAACCAGCCAGAAACTGCAGGCAAGGAACGCGCCCCCGCCCGGCGGCAGGCCATCCCTGCTCTTGTCCGTCTGGTAACGCTTCACGAAGCCATCCGACAGCAGCTCGCGCTCGATGGCCTGCACCGTCCCGCGGACGCGCGGATTGTCGTACCCTTTTGAGGTCGAGGTCGGTCAAGGTGCAGCGCGTTTGGCGGCTGACGCCGTTCTCGTTGGTTCAAAGGTGCCAACAAGGGATTTCGGGCTTCGGTCCCGTGCCATCCGTCATGCGCCTGCTCCAATTGCCGGTCCGCGACGGACTGAACCGCCGAGTTGCGGTGGCGTTCCCGCCCTTGCCGCACGGAACGCACGGCGGCAGTGTCCCTGCGCCAGACAGCACGGCGACTGTGACCTCGCGGTGATTGATACGCACAACCACCACATGTTCCAGCTGCTGCTCTTTCCGTCACTGCAAAGGCCTTGTGGTCAGCACTGCAACCATCTTCTGAAACTGACAGCCCGCGGCGGTTCAGCTCAACCCGAATGCGGCGGTGAGGAGCGCCAGGCCCACGACGACCCAGGCGACGTAGTCGCCAACGGCGCCGTCATGCAGGAAGCGCAAGCCGGCGCTGAGCGGGTCGAGCACGCGCTGCGCGCTTCTGAGGAACAGTCCCGGCAGGTGCTGCCGCGAAAGCTGGCAAGCC
>CAXTUQ010000276.1:0-909 GCA_964247405.1 uncultured Acetobacteraceae bacterium | reverse complement strand
GACCGACAGCCTTGCGAGAAGCGCGACGGAGCTCGCCGGCTGCGCGGAAGCTGGCCCGGCCAGCGCGCCGGGCGGCACCAAAGCGGCCGCGGCCGACGACGCGATGCGCCCGGCGCCGACCGCATCCATGCAGGAGCCGGCGAGCAGCACGAGCGCCGGCAGGAGCATGAGCCAGAGCGGCCGGTCATTCTTCTCGCGCTCTTCGCCGGTTGGCGAGCGGTCCTCCGCGCTGGGCACCGGACCCCAGCCCAGGAAGATGCGCCCCGCCGCGCGCAGCACCGCCGCCCCGGTGCCGGCGGCGCACGCCACCAGCGGCAGCCATAGCCAGCGTTGGCCTCCGGCCGCGGCGGCATCCGCGATCCGGCCGAAACCGCCATCCATCAGCCCGGCCGGCAGCCCGGCCAGCAGCAGTCCCCCGGCTGCCATGGCGATCCCCGCCGGCCACACCCGGGCGCCCTGTCCGCGCAGCCCGATCTCGTCGATGCCGCCGCACACGGCCAGCAGGATGCCGGCCACCATGAACAGCGCCCCCTTCACCAAGCCATGCCCGGCCATGTAGAGCAACATGCCGGACAGGCCGCCGGGGCTGAGCAGCGCCAGGCCGATCAGCAGCACCCCCGTGTGCGCCACCGTCGAAAAGGCGAGCAACCGCTTCAGGTGCCGTTGCAGCAGCGCCATCGCCGCGCCGACCAGGGCGCTCGCCACGCCCAGGCCGAGCAGCAGCGTGCGCACGACATGCATCGCCACGGCCGAGGCGGCGAACACGGTGAAGCTGATGCGCATGAGGCCGAAGATGCCGAGCGCCACCATGGCGCCGGAGAACATCACCGAAACCGGGCTAGGCGCCACCGCGTGCGCGTCCGGCAGCCAGAAATGGAACGGGACCTGCGCCGCCTTGATCAGCAGGCC
>CAXTUQ010000275.1:0-7796 GCA_964247405.1 uncultured Acetobacteraceae bacterium | reverse complement strand
CCGTTGGCGAAGTCGCTTGATCTGCCTCAATACGCAATTATGAGTTAAGGCGACCCATCTTCTAGCAAAAAAATTACCGTTGTGCAGCTGCTGGCGCATGAAAGGAACAAACAACCGACATCGCCAACGGTATCGGTTGGTTTGCAGGACACGGGCACGCTGCTGGGCTACGCTGATTTTGCATGGGGTGGATGGCAGAGCGTGGGATCAGTCCTGGCAGAGTGGGGCATGGCTGGCGTTGAAGCTCTGCGGGAGCGGGCATCCGTGCTGGTTATCGTGGATGTGCTGTCGTTCTCAACCGCGGTGGACGTGGCGGTATCGAGAGGCGCGGCTGTCTTCCCCTTTCCTTACGGCGACAAGGTGGCGGCACAAGCCGCGGCAGATCGCGTCGGTGCCGCACTGGCGCAACCGCGGCAGGCCGCTGGCGGTCAGCTCAGCCTTTCGCCGGTCAGCTTGCTGGCCGTGGCTGCCGGAACAAAGCTCATGCTACCCTCACCAAACGGTTCGCGGCTGTCGCTGGCCGGTGGCGGAACGCCCGTGATGGCCGGCTGTCTGCGGAACGCTGCCGCCGTCGCGTGCGCGGCGCGGGAGATGGCAGGCAGCGGCGTAGTGGGTTTGGTTCCAGCGGGGGAACGCTGGCCGGACGGGAGCCTCCGGCCGGCAATCGAGGACTTTCTGGGCGCCGGCGCGATCATTCATCACCTGGGGCTACCCTGCTCACCCGAGGCACAGGTCGCGCGCGACGCTTTCCGCTCGGCCGGACCTGATTTGCCGCGGCTGATCCAGGCGTCGGTATCGGGGTGCGAACTGGTGGAGAGAGATTTCCACCGCGACGTGGAGATCGCCGTCGAGACGGAAGTCAGCGCGTGCGTGCCCTTGCTGATTGGAGATGCCTACCGCGCTCTGTAACCCTGTATCCCCGGCTGGCCTTGTTAGGCGGACACCATAAATTGCCAGTTGACCCGGCCCCTGGGACCGCCCCGATAAGAGGGGCGGTCAGTAGCCGAGGTGATCCGTGAACTCTCCCGCCCCGTTCCTCAGCCCGTCCGAAGCTGCCGGGCAGCTTGGCGTGTCCCCCAAGGCGCTCCGTCTTTATGAGCAGCGCGGCCTCGTGGCCCCGGTCCGCACTGCCGCCGGGTGGCGGGCCTATGGTCCCGGCGAGATGGCCCGCGCCGCCGAGGTGGCGGCGTTGCGCGCACTCGGCCTCAGCCTCGCCCAGATCGCGCGCGTGCTGGAAGGCGACCCCGCAAGCTTGGAAACCGCACTGGCCGCGCACCAGGCGGCCCTCGAAGTCCAACTCCGCCAGCTTGCGGGCACCGTCGAAAAGGTCCGTGGCCTGCGGGCCGGACTTGCCCAAGGCCACGCCCCGGTTGCCGGGGAACTGGTGCACCTGCTGGAACCAGCCCCGGAACTCCGCGCCGCCTTCGATCTTCCCTGGCCTTGGGGCGGCGAACGGTTTGAGCTGCGCGGCGTCCAGCCGCTCACCTACATCATCGGCCCGCTGGGCAGCGGCAAGACGCGGCTGGCCCGGTGCTTGGCCGAAACCCTGCCCGGCGCCGCCTTCGTGGGCCTGGATCGGCTGGCGGATGGGGGCGCGGCGGCGCAGGCGCGGCTGGACGCCGACCCAGCCCTCAAATCAAGGGTTGAGCAAACCCTGGCCTGGCTGATCGACGACGGCGCCACGGCATCGGCGGCCCTGACCGCGCTGCTTGCCGAGCTGGAAGCCGATGGTCCGGCCGTCCTGGTTATGGACATGGTGGAGCGAGGGCTGGATGGCGCCACGCAAGAAGCATTGATTGCTTATCTGCGCCGCCGTGGGCCTGGCGGGCGGCCGCTCTTCCTGCTCACGCGCTCATCCTCGATTTTGGATTTGGGTGCCGTAGGTGTCGGTCAGGCCATCATTCTCTGCCCCGCCAACCACAGCCCGCCAACACTCGTCACCCCTCGTCCAGGTGCCCCCGGCTACGAGGCCGTCGCCACCTGCCTGGCGTCGCCCGAGGTGCGGGCACGAACAGAAGGCGTCATCGCGTGGCGGCCCCAGGTGGCATGAGGACCGTGGCATCCCGCCGTAATCAACCGGCAGAACGGTGCGTCCCAGCGTTGCCACACGGAGGTTGAAAGGTGCTGGCACTGTACTTCGCGCCGGGCGCAAGCTCCATGGCCGCTCACATCGCGCTGCACGAGGTCGGCGCCGCTTTCGACGCGCGCCCGATTTCTTTCCACCGGCGGGAGAACAGGACGCCGGCTTACCTGGCGCTCAACCCGGAGGGGAAGGTTCCGACCCTCCTCGTTGATGGCCGGCCACTGACGGAGGTGGCCGCGATCCTGTTCTACCTGGCGCGGCGCTTCCCGGCGGCCGGGCTGCTGCCCGAAGGCGACGAAGCGGAGGCGCAAGCTCTCTCGTGGCTGTCCTTCATCGCTTCAACGCTGCACCCGGCCCGGCGGCGCGGCCTCGACCACGCCATGACCGCATACGGGATCGCGGACGCGAGAGTGGGCGGTTCGGGTTGGGTCCTCGGCCGCTACTCCGTGGCCGACATTCACCTGTTCCGCTTGTTCTGGCGGCTGAACGCCTCGCTTCGGCCACCGCCGGATGCCTTTCCGAACCTCCTTGCCCACCATGACCGGATACTGGCCCGTCTAGCCGTTCAGCGCACTCTCGGAGCAGAAGCCTCTATCGGCTATGAGCTGCCGCCTTGAGCGTCGTCCTTGGGTGGAATAAAGACAGGCAGCTTTCGGCAGCCAATCTTGCGGGAGCAGACGTTTAAATTGACGGGCAGATGTCTCGGCCGACTCAATGGCCCTTCGAAAGCTGCATGGTCCAGGTATACTCGCGCGAGCAGACCCATAAGACGAGGGGAGCAACTGTGTATGCCTGGAGAGCTTACGGCCACATGCCTTTGTGGCTCAGTGAAAATTTCGTGCGGTAAACCACTTGGATCGGGTGGATACTGCTATTGTGAAGACTGCCGAAAGGTTACTGGAAGCGCTTTCAGCGTCAACATCCCGTTTGAGGCTGGCGAGTTCCACATAGTTGCCGGAGAGCCAGGCTCCTTCACGAAAACCGCGGAAAGCGGCAACGAACTGACGCGATACTTTTGTCGAGACTGCGGCTCTCCGCTATTTGGGACTTCTCCTCAGCACCCTGGCCGGGTTTATGTCAGGGCGGGCATTATCGACCAGCCTTCGTTGATTCGGCCAGGTTTTCAGAGTTGGTGCCAATCCAAGGTGGAGTGGGCGGTGGTTGACTTAAACCTACCATCTTTTGCTAAAGGCAGAACTTAAATTTATTTATGCAACGATCGCTTGCGCGCGTAGCTCGGCGCTGACTGGACGATTGTCTGCTGACAGGCAGTGCCCACCATAGTGGCAACGGTGTAGTTGAGTCGGGAGCGGACCACCATCGCAACGTGTCCGGCAGGGTTCGTTTGGCGGACGGGTTTGCGTAGCAGGAGGGGACGGCCGGCGGTAGCAGCGGGGGACGGGTAGTGGCGGAGCAACCGGCGTCACGCCATCGGCCCCACCCCCTCGGTGCGGGCGAGGCGCAGGCGGTCGGTTCGCTTATCGCCCGGCGCCGATCCGCGGCTCGGTGCCGGCGCGAAGGCGCGCGATGTTGGGGGCGTGCCGCCACCAGATCAGTGCCGCCAGAACCAGCGCCATCGAGGCAATCCACGGCCCGGCGGCAGCCCAGGCCAGCAGCGGTGCCGCCGCCGCCGCGGCCAGCGAGCCGACCGAGGAGATGCGCGTCAGCATGGCGGTCGCCAGCCAAAGCACCCCGGCCGCCAGCCCTGCGAGCGGCGCGGCGGCGAGCAGCACGCCGAACCCGGTGGCGATCCCCTTGCCGCCGCAGAATTGCAGCCATACCGGGAACATGTGGCCGAGCACGACCGCGATCCCTGCGGCCGCACACCCCGCCACGCCGCCGAATTGCAGCCCGACCGCCGCGGCGGCGCAGCCTTTGGCGGCGTCCAGGATCAGCGTGGCGGCGGCCAGGCCCTTGCGCCCGGTGCGCAGCACGTTGGTGGCACCGATAGTGCCCGAGCCAATCGCTCGCACGTCGCCCAGCCCGGCCAGCCGCGTCAGCAGCAGGCCAAACGGGACGGCGCCGAGCAGGTAGCCGATCAACGCCGCGGCAGCGAGGTGGGACGGGCCGGTCATTCAGGTCATTATGGGGCGACGCGCGATGCCGCGCATAGGGCGAGCCGCGTCGCCAACGGTTCGTTTGCCGGACGGGCACCCTCCCAGGTCTCACATCCTGACACTTGCAGCCGTAACGGAGGAGGCGAAGCGGTCCGGGTCCGTTGAAGGCGGTGCGGCAAGCCGCCGGGCATACCGCTGGGCCAGCGTCGCGCACGCAAAAAGCTGCGCCTGGTGGAACAGCATCAGCGGCAGCACGATCAGCCCGATGGCATGGCCCGGGAACAACACGTTCGCCATCGGGATGCCACCCACCATGCTCTTCTTGCTGCCGCAGAACACGATGGTGATCTCGTCCTCCTTGCTGAACCCGGCGGCGCGGCTCGCCCACACGTTGGCGAGCAGCACCGCCCCCAGGAGCAGCAGGTCGGCAGCCAGCACGAGCAGCAGGTCAAGGAGGCCAACCTGGCGCCATATGCCCGCGACCATGCCGGCGCTGAACGCGGCATACACCACCAGCAGGATGGAACCGCGGTCCACCAAGGAAGTCAGGCGCTTGTGTTCCAGCAGCCAGGCTCCGACGGACGGGCGCGCGGCCTGCCCGAGGATGAACGGCAGCACCAGTTGCAGCGCCACGTTCTCAAACGCGCGGGCGCTGAACCCGCCACCGCCCGTGCTCAGCAGCAGCCCGACCAGCACCGGCGTCAGCACCATGCCGGACAGGTTGGACAGGGATGCGCCGCACATGGCGGCCGGAATGTTGCCGCCGGCCATGGAGGTGAAGGCGATGGACGCCTGCACGGTCGAGGGCAGGACGCACACGAACATGATGCCGACGGCCAGCGCCGGGTCGAGCCAGCGCCCCAGCGCGGTGGTCAGCATCAGGCCGACGATGGGGAACAGGACGTAGGTGCTGGCGAACACCAGCGCCTGCAAGCGCCAGTGCAGCAGCCCGTCGAGCACGGCACGCGGCGCCAGGCGCGCGCCGTAGAGGAAGAACAGCAGCGCCACGGCCCCGAACACAGCCGCGTCGAGGATCTTGGCGCCACCGCCCCGCACGGGCAGGATCGCCGCCAGGGCCACCGTGCCGGCCAGCAGCAGCAGGTAGCGGTCAACACGGGCCAGCAAAGTCGTCAGGGTCATGCGGTCGGTGCTCTGCCTGTGGGACATGCCACCTCGCATAAGCCGTTCCGCACCTGCGCGGCAGGCATAACGGCTATCATGAACCATGATGACGACCTTGAACGTTGACCTGCTGCGCTCCTTCCTGGCCGTCGCGGAGGGCGGCAGCTTCACCGGGGCCGCGCAACGGCTCGGGGTGCGGCAGTCCACCGTCAGCCAGCACGTCGCGCGGCTGGAACGGGCGCTCGGCCGCTCGCTGCTGGCGCGCGACACGCACCATGTCGCGCTTACGCCCGATGGGCAGTCCCTGACGGGTTTCGCCCGCGGGGTGGTGGATGCGCACGAGCGGCTGCACGGGTTCTTCTCGGCCGGCGGGCTGCGCGGCCGCATCCGCCTGGGCGTGTCGGAGGACTACACCCTGTCCGCGCTGGCCCAGGTGCTGGCACGCTTCGCCGCCCGCCACAGCTCGGTGGACCTGCAACTCACGGTGGGGCTGAGCAGGGCGCTGTACCAGGGCTACGACGCAGGCGAGCTGGACGTCATCTTCAGCAAGCGCCGTGCGGGCGACCTGCGCGGGCTGCTGGCCTGGCGGGAACAGTTGGCCTGGGTCGGGCGGCCCGGCTATGCGCCGGACCCTGCGCTGCCGCTGCCCCTGGTGCTCTACCCGCCCCCCTCCATCACCCGCACGCTCGCGATCGAAGCTCTGGAGGCGGCGGGCCGGTCATGGCGGGTCGCCTGCACGAGCGGGAGCCTGACGGGGCTGCGCGCAGCCGCCGAGGCGGGCTTGGGCATCGCGCCCCACTCGACCAAGCTGCTGCCGCCTGGTCTGGCCGCCATTGCGCCGACGGCAGGGCTGCCAGAGCTGGGAGCAGTCGAGTTCGTGGTGATCGGGCCGGGACGCCATCACGCCGTTGCCACGGCGCTGATCGAGACGATCCTGGCGAGCACAGCCGAACTGCAGGGGCTCTGAACGTTCGTCATGGATCGACGCGGGTAAGTGGCCGCCTAGGCTTGGTCTTACGGACGGGCAGTCGGGCCGTCCGGTCACGGATGGGATACCGGTGGCGAAGTCGGTTGTTTGTTCCTTCCACGCGCCAGCAGCTGCACAACGGTAATTCCTTTGCTAGAAGATGCGTCGCCTTAACTCATAGTTGCGTATTGAGGCAGATCAAGCGACTTCGCCAACGGTATCGGATGGTTTGTCGGACAACAAGGCCAACCCTCGATATATGTGAGCGGTCCGAACGAAGCCGACACGGACAGCAGCGCAGCTATGGGCCGTGACGGGGTAGTCGAGTCGCGCATGCCGTCCCGGTCAAACCGTTTCCCGCAACGCGTCCCGCCGGACCGAGGACGCCTCGAAGAGCACAAGCGCCGCGACCACGAGCGCGACACCGGCCCATTGCGTAATACCAAGTCGCTCGCCCAAGACGGTCACTGCAAAGAGCACACCGAACACAGGTTCAGCGTTGCTGATCATCGTGGCTCGTACCGGTCCGATGAAGCGGAATGCAGCGAAGAAGGCGATCAGGCCGACCGTGACGCCAGCGCCAGCGCCGGTAACGCCGAGCCAGCCAACATTTTCGGACGGGAGCGACCATGCCCCGATTAGAGTCGTGGCGACGGCGGAGACGTTGGTCGCTACCAGCATCATGACGAGGTTCACCTGCGTGCTGGTAGCGCCGTCGCGTTGTGCGCGGGCGCCGAGGAGAATGACGCCGCACACTGCCAGGGAGGCGAGCGTGGCAAGCGCGACTCCGACGACATCAGGCCTGCCTAGGCCGCCACCGAGCACAAGCACAAGGCCGGCCAGCACCGCGAGCGCCAGCACCAACTTCCACCACGTGAGGCGCTCACGGCCCTGCCGGTGAAAGACAACGGCGAGCAAGATCGGGTGGGTGGCATAGACGAGCACCGCAAGGCTGACCGGAATATGGGCGACGGAGCCGATGAAGCCGTAGGCCACAAGCGCGTGGGCGAGGCCGGCGGCGGCGCACGGTGCGAGCGTTCGCCTCGGCAGGCGTAAGGACTGGCCAGAGACGGCCATGAACAGGATCATCAGCGCCATCCCGACCACGCCGCGGAGGGCGACAACGGTCGGCGTGTTGGAGCCTGCCTCGAAGGCGAGCTTGGCGGAAGTCGGGACCACGGCGATTGCCGCGCCCGAGAGCAGCACGAGCGAGATGCCGAGCAGCCGATGTCGCGATGGCTGCACGTTTGCCGCCATCTGGTCGCTGCACGTTACCGCCGCCAGGGCTTCGCGTGATGTGGTCAGGTCGGCGTATCCCGCGCGGTCGTTCGGTCCCGGAACGCCGCGCCCTCGTGCCGAAGCAACCAACGCTTGCGCTCAAGGCCACCACCGTAGCCGGTCAGCGACCCGTCGGTGCCAATTACCCGATGGCACGGCACAACGACGCTGACCGGGTTAGCCCCGTTCGCAGAGGCGACCGCGCGAACGGCCCTGGGACGGCCGAGCCTGACTGCTAAGGGTTCATCCGGGAATAACCGAATCGAGTGCCATGCGATTGGCCCGTTTC
>CAXTUQ010000274.1:0-7797 GCA_964247405.1 uncultured Acetobacteraceae bacterium | reverse complement strand
GGCCTCTGCGGCGCCATGCCGCTCCGGGCGCGCGGGGGCGTGCGGCTCGCCGATCATCATGGCGGTCAGGTCGCCGCGGCTCAGCCCGGCGGTGGCGCCCCGCCCCGCCAGCCGGCCCCGGCGCAGCACCGTCACCTCGTCGGTGAACCACATCACATCGGACAGCTTGTGAGTGATGACCACCACCGTCGCCGTGCCGCCATGCGCCAGGCCCTGCATCAGGCCCAGCATCTCCTCCGCTTCCCGTGGGGTCAGCACGGAGGTCGGTTCGTCCAGCACCAGCAGGCGGCGCTGCAGGTAAAGCTGCTTCAGGATCTCGGTCTTCTGCCGCTCGCCTGCGGACAGGGTTCCGACCGTCGCGTCGAGCCGGATCGGGAACGGCATCCGGGCCATGAAGGCGTCGAGCGCCGCGCGTTCCCGCGCCCAGTGGATCACCGCCGGCACTTCTCCGCGGGCGATCACCAGGTTCTCCGCCACCGTCATGGACGGCACGAGGGTGAAGTGCTGATAGACCATGCCGAGGCCGAGCGCGCCGGCGTCCGCCGGGCGGGCGATGGCGGCTTCCCTGCCGTCCACCAGGAAGCTGCCCTCGTCCGCGCGGTAGTAGCCCATCAGGCATTTCACCAATGTGGACTTGCCGGCCCCGTTCTCGCCGAGCAGGCCGTGGACGGTGCCGGGACGCACTTTCATGTCGATGCCGGTCAAGGCGGCGAAGCTGCCGAAGCGCTTGCCGATGCCCGCCGCCTCCACCCCGGCGGCGGTCACGGCAGGGCGTCCAAGAACTCGCCGGAACTCGCCACCGCGCCGAACACCCCGCCCTGCATGGCCACCATCGCGAGGGCGGCGGCGTGGTTGCCGGCGTCGGTCGCGCCGCACCCGTCCGACAGCAGCAAGCACTCGAAGCCGCGGTCGTTCGCTTCCCGCATGGTGGTGTGCACGCACACGTCCGTGGTGATCCCGGTCAGCACCAGGTTGCGGACGCCGCGGGTGCGCAGCACCAGCTCCAGGTCGGTGGCGTAGAACGCGCCCTTGCCGGGCTTGTCGATCACCACCTCGCCCGGCAGCGGCGCCAGCTCCGGGATGATCTCCCAGCCCGGCTCCCCCCGCACCAGGATACGCCCGCACGGCCCCGGGTCGCCGATGCCCGCGCCCACCTGCCGCGAGCGCCACCGCTTGTTGGCCGGCAGGTCCGACAGGTCCGGCCGGTGCCCTTCGCGGGTGTGCACGACCGTGTCGCCCCGCGCCCGCATGGCCGCCAGCACGCGGCTGATCGGCCCGATGGGCGCTCGGGTCAGGCCGATGTCGTAGCCCATGCGGTCCACGTAGCCGCCGGGCGCGCAGAAGTCGGCCTGCATGTCGATCACCAGCAGCGCCGTGCCGGACAGGTCGCCGTCGTAGGGCCAGGTGTAGGGGTGGGCGGGGATCACTCCGCCGCCTTCAGCAGCCGGCGCGGCGGCGGCAGGCCGCAGCCGGTGCCGTCCGTCACCTTGACCTCCGCCTCCCACGGCAGGCGGTAGCGCCCGGCGGCGAGGTCGTGCATGTAGGTGTAGGGGCAGTCCGTCGCGCCGCCCGCCACGGCCGAGTAGCCGCGGTGGCCGAACTGGTAGGGGTTGTTCTCGACGCCCCAATGGACCCGGGCCTCCCGCACCAGGTCCGGGCGGACCTCGGCGGTGACGATCTCGTCGGCCCGGCCGGAGGCGCCGTGGGCGATGATCGCGCCGTCGAAGTTGCAGACCATGGCCTCCCCCATGGAATCGAACGTCCCGTCGCTGCCGCACATGCACACGCTCGCCGTCACCATGAGGTTGCAGAAGGCGTTGCTCTGGTTGGTGAAGCGCCAGGCGTCGCGGATCGGCGCGGTGTAGCCGGCGGTGCGCAGCATGACCTCGGCCCCGCGGTAGGCGGCCTCGCGCGCCATCTCGGGAAACATGCCGTCGTGGCAGATGATGAGGGCGAGCTTGACGCCGCGCGGTCCCTCGATGACGGGGATGCCGAGGTTTCCGGGTTCCCAGGGTTCCACGGGCACCCAAGGGTGCATCTTGCGGTAGTACAGCTTGATCTCGCCCGTGTCGGACACGATCAAGCCGCTGTTCCACGGCATGGCCCCGGGATTGCGCTCCATGATGGAGAAGCAGCCCCAGACCTGGTTGTCCACGCAGGCCTGCCGCATCGCCGCGACCTCCGGCCCGTCGAGGTCGCACGTCACCTCGTCCCGCACGTCCATCGACAGGCCGTGCAGCGCGTATTCCGGGAATACCACCAAGTCGAGCGTCCCCATGTTGCGCCGCGCCTTGGCGACCATGGAAACGATGCGCTCGGTTTGCCGCGTGATGTCGGCGCGCGTCTCGATGGCCGGGAGTGCCAACTGCACCAGGCCGAGCACGACGCCGTTCGGCGAGCGGTTGAGGCCGCCTAATCCGTTCATATGGTTTCCTCCTCAGCGTGCGATGGACAACTCGCCCGGCATCCCGCGCACCGCCCGGCCCGGCCGCACCGTCGCGACCAGCACCAGGAGCGTCAGCACGAAGGGCGCAGCGTAGAACAGGTAGTAGTAGCTGGTCACGCCCACCGTCTGCAGCGACGGCCCCAGGGCGCCTGCGGCGCCGAACAGGATGGACGCGCCGAGGCAGCCGACCGGGTTCCACCGCGCGAACACCACCAGCGCCACCGCCATCAGCCCCTGCCCGGACGACAGGCTCTCGTTCCAGCTTCCGGGATACACCAGGCTGAGGAACGCGCCGCCGATGCCCGCCAGCGCGCTGCCGACCACCGTCGCCAGCAGCCGGGTGCGGTTGATCGGCAGGCCCAGCGCCCGCGCGGCGTCCGCGCTGTCGCCCACGATGCGGAGCCGCAGGCCGAGCCGCGTCGCCCGGAACATCCAGACCATGCCGAACGCCACCGCGACGCCCAGCGGGAACAGCGGGCTGACGGTCAACGCGCTCTGCACTTGCGGCACGGTTGACCAGCCGCCGAGCGGAATACCCGGCAAGCCCGGCGCGCTCGGCTGCACGAAGGGTTTGCCGAAAAAGAACGCGATCCCGTCGCCGGCCAGCAGGACCGCGATCCCCATGGCCACGTCGTTCACCCGCGTCAGCGCGCACACCACGCCGTGCAGCCCGCCCAGCGCCGCCCCGGCGCCTGCCGCCGCCAGCACGCCGAGCCACGGGCTGCCGGTCAGGTAGGAGGTGGCGTAGGCCACCATGGCGCCCAGCACCAGCACGCCCTCGTTGCCCAGGTTGATGCGCCCGGCGCGCTCCGTCAGGCACTCGCCCAGGCTCACGAACAGGAACGGCGTGGACACCCGCAGCGCGCCGGCCAGCATGGCGACCAGCACGGTCTCGACGCCGCTCATGCGGCCCCGCGGGGCTGGAACCAGCGCAGGCGGCCGTACAGCGTCTCGCTCGTCAGGATCGCCACGAAAATCATGCCTTGCAGCACCAGCACCGTCGCGTCCGGCAGGCCCATGCGCCGCTGCAATAGCCCACCCGCGGCGCCGATGCCGCCCAGCAGCACGGCCATCGGCATGATGGCGAGCGCGTTGTGCCGGGCCAGGAAGGCGATCAGGATGCCGGAATAGCCGTAGCCCGCGATGAGGGACGCATTGGCCCGGCCATGCACCGCCGCGACCTCGATGGTCCCCGCCAGCCCCGCCAGCGCGCCGCCTAGCGCGCAGGCGCCTACCATGAGCCACGCCACCGGCAAGCCCTGCAACTGCGCCGCCCGCAGGTTGCCGCCGGTCACGCGCGCCGCGAACCCTGTCGTGGTGCGCGCGATCAGCAGCCAGCACAGCACGCAGGCCACGGCCCCAGCGAGGATGCCGGGATGCACGTCCAGCCCCGGCAGTGTCGGCAGCACGGCGGATTTGGGGATGGCGTAGGTGGAGGGCTTGTTGAGGCTCGCCGGGTCGCGCAGCGGCCCCTCGACGAGCTGGTTGAACAGCGCGATGGCGATGTAGGCCATGACGAGGCTCGCCACCGTCTCGTTGATGCCGCGGCGCGCGCGCAGCAGGCCCACGAGGCCCAGCCACGCCGCCCCGGCGGCAGCACCCGCCGCCGCCATGAAAAGCTGAATGACCAGTCCGGGCGCATCGCCCAACATCAGCCCGGCCCACGTCGCCGCCAGCCCGCCCAGCACCAGCGCGCCCTCCCCGCCGATGATGACCAGGCCAAGCTGCGCCGGCACCGCCACGCACAGCGCGGTCAGCAGCAGCGGCGCCGCCCGGCGCAGCGAGTTGCGGCAGGAGAACCAGCTTCCGAACGCCCCGGTCCAGACCAACTGGAAAAACGTCGCGGGCGAGCGGCCCAGCGCCAGCAGGAACATGCAGAACAGGCCCGCCGCCGCCAGGATGGCGAGCACCGGCACCAGCCCGGCCTCCAACGCCTGCCGCAACCGGAAAGTGCGGTCGGTCCTGGATCGCGGCGCGGCGGCGACCGCTGTGTCCGTGGCACTCAGGCGAGAGAGCCTTTCACGCCCTCGGCCAGCCAGTTCATCGACTCAAGCTCGATGGCGGTTTCCGGATACGCGGACCCGGCGGCGACCACTTGCTTGCCCGTGTTGTCCATCAGCGGGCCTTTGAACACGGCGAAGCCGCCCTTCATGATCTCGGCGCGGGCGGCGTCGGCCCGCTTGCGCGCCGCCTCGCTGACCGCCGGGCCATAGGGGGACATCTTGATGAACCCCTCCGCCAAGCCGCCGCGGGTGAAGTTCGGCAGCGTCTCGCCCGCTTGCATCTTGGACACGTACATCTTGTACACCTCCGCCCAGTTCCACTCGGCGCCGGTGAGGTATCCCTTGGGCGCGAGGGCAGCCTGGTTGGCGTGGTAGCCGCAGGTGAAGGCGCCGCGGCCCTCGGTGGTCTGCACCACCACCTTCGGCCCATCGACATGGCAAGTGATCACGTCCGCGCCGCCATCGATCAGCGCGTTGGTGGCTTCTGCCTCCTTTACGGGCATCGACCAGTCGCCGGTGAACACCACCGCCGTGGTGATGGACGGGTCCACCGAGCGCGCGCCCAGGGCGAAGCTGTTGACGTTGATCAGCACCTGCGGGATGGGCTTCGCCGCGACGAAGCCGAGCTTCTTGGATTTGCTGGCGTGCGCCGCCACGATGCCGTTGAGGTACTGGCCCATGCCGATGTAGCCGAAGTACGACCCGGCGTTCATCGGGTGCTTGGCCTTGTCCCACAGGCCGCCGCAATGCCGGAACTGCACGCCGGGTTCCCCCGCCGCTACGCGCAGCATGTAGGGGTCGAAGTAGCCGAAGCTCGTGGGGAACAGCAGCGCCGCCTCGTCGAGCTTGATCATGCTCTGCATGGTCTTCACGACGTCGTCGGTTTCGGGGACGCGCTCCTCTTCCAGCACGGTGATGCCGGGCATGGACTTGATGGCGGCGGCGCCCTCGGCGTGGGCTTGGTTGTAGCCGTAGTCGTCCTTGGGGCCGACATAGATGAAGCCGACCGTGACCGGCTTCGGCGCCGCGCGCGCCATGCGTCCGGACGCCAGCAGGCCGGCGCCGGCGCCCAGCCCGGCGACCACGCGCCGACGGGTCGGACCGTGGGTGTTCATCATCGGGCAGCCTCCTTGCATGACGAAATCGTTCATGCAGTCCGCGTGCCAGAACCGCCGTCAAAACGCCGCCATCGCCCGGCCGACCTGCGCCAGGAAGCGCGCCCGGGTGTCCGGCGTGGAGACGTTCATGGCGTAGTGCGCGTGGAACGTGACCGGCTTCGTCATGCCGACGCTGTGGCGCAGGTAGCGGCACACCAGCTTGCGCGGATAGTCGCCCATCAGCCGCGCCCGCCACCGGGTCTGCCCATAGGTCACGACGCCGCTGAGCTTCTGCAGGTGCGTGAGGCCGCCCCGCACCCGGCCATCCGGCTGGATATGCAGCGACACGCCGGGCAGCATCACCCGGTCGATCCAGCCTTTCAGGATCGCCGGCGGGCCGAAGCTCCAGGCGGGGAAGCACAGCACCAGCCCCTGCGCCGCCCGCAGCCGCGCGACATGGTCCGCCACGGGCGCGATGTTGGCGGGGATGGCGTGGTAGCCGAGCCGCTCGGCGCGCGACATGACGGGGTTGAACTCCTCGGCGTTCAGGTCCAGCAGATCGACTTTGTGGCGTGGCGATAGGGAGGCGGCGATCTGGTCGCGGAGGGCGGCGTTGAAGCTTGTTTCGACGGGGTGGGCGTAGACCAGCAGCACGCGCATGTTTGCCGACACTCTCCTGTTCTTGCCGGGTCAAGTTTGCGCCCTTGGCGTGGCGCGTGCCAGTCTTGGCGGGTGACAGCCGTGAAGCCGGGTCAGGCCTGACTTGGAGGAGCTACGGCGCAGGGATAAGTTGTCTTGCCTGTTACGGCCTGTGCTAGGCTGCTGGCATGGCTGAACCCACACGTTCTGCACCGACCAACGACGACAGGGCGGCTTTCGTCGAGGCGTCCATGAAGGCATGGCTGTGGCCGATGCCGGCCGCACCGTGGCCTACAAGGTGGTACGTCACTGGCTGCCGTCCTGGGGCACCGAAGCGGAGCCTCCTCCTCCGCGGCTCAGCCTGGCGCAACCCACAACTCCCGTCAGGAACGGTCGCGCGTCACCTAGTGTCATCGAATGACCGCCCACTTGCCGCGGCAACCACGGCCGGCGATGGCCTGTCCACCCAGGAGGGCTATCCGTGCCAACCGTGCTCCGCATCCAGGGGTTTCGGCTTTACTTCTGGAGCCGCGAGCCGAACGAGCCCCCACACGTCCACGTAGACCGGGGGGGCCTCGGCCAAGGTGTGGCTGGAGCCGGTCGCGCTGGCCAGCAACACCGGCTATCCGGCCCACGAGCTGGGCGGTATCCTACGGCTGGTTCGCGCGCATCAACCCGAACTGCTGGAAGCGTGGCATGAGTTCTTCGGCACAGGCTGAGGGTGCGGACATCCGGGTCCGCGACGTGTCGGTCAGCGAGGACGAGTTGACGGTGGCGCTGATAGATGGGCGCACGATTGCCGTGCCCCTGGCCTGGTATCCCCGCCTGGCCGGCGGCACGCCCGAGCAGCGGGCGCGCTGGGAGGTGGCGGGTGGCGGCTACGGTATCCACTGGCCGGAGCTGGATGAAGACCTGAGCACGGAGGGGCTGCTGGCCGGGGCACGAGCGCCGCGCGGATCGGCATCGTGGCGGTCGCCTTTGCTCAAGTGATCACGTTTGGCACGCGCCTGTTGACAATCCTTGCCTCCGATCCCGACCCGGGCCGGGTGGACCGTGCGCGCATGGGCCGGCGCAACCCGGCGGACACCGAGCCACGGCCAGAGGTTCCGCCCGAGGACATCGAAGCGACACGCGCCGAATTGGCAGAGCTGCGCCGCCGCATGACCCGCAAGAGCGCCTATGGGGCAGCCGGACGGGTCCGGTCCGCCGGATCGTGCAACGACGCTGGCAAGTCGTCGCAACCTCACGGCTTCCTGTCAGCGGCTCCGAATGCTGCCTTCGGCCAAGTTCCGATGCTCAGGTTGAGGTAGGCGGAACCAGCAGACTTCCCCCGCTACTTTTCTTCCACTCCGCCCTACTTTCCATAATTTGGGATTATCGGATCGCAACCGGCGCTGTAGAATGCGCAAGCGTGCAAGGAGACGAATATGGGATGGTCAGTGGCCGTGACCCCAGTGAATGGGGATCGCTTCGCGGTGTTTCTGCTGGACAAGCAAACCCTGGCCTTGAGAGGGCCGGACGGCGGTAAGGAGCACCGGTATCATACCAATTGCCGCAACTGCTGCCTCTGATGTGCTCCCTGGCGTGGCTGAGGTGTGATCCGCTTGCGGTC
>CAXTUQ010000273.1:1560-7804 GCA_964247405.1 uncultured Acetobacteraceae bacterium | reverse complement strand
TGCAAGCATCGATCAAGCCGCCACCGCCGCGACGCGGCCGGAGCAAGCGCATGCATCGCCGACCCGCGCGCCGGGCGCTGGGCCGGGCGCGGCAAGGCCGAGTGCGGCATCCACCGGCCGCACGCCCCAGCCTCGTCCATCGCGGCCCTGCCCACTACAACCCTGCCCACCACAGCCCTGAGCGAGATGAGCCGCCACGCATGAACGCCCTGTCCCCGCGCACCGATGCCCTCGCCGCCCCTCGGCTGGCCGCCACGCCGCATTTGCGGCAGTTGGAGGCCGAGAGCATCCACATCATCCGCGAAGTGGCGGCGGAGTGCCGGAACCCGGTGTTCCTTTACTCGGTCGGCAAGGACTCGTCGGTGCTGCTGCACCTGATGCGCCGGGCGTTCTACCCGGGGCACCCGCCCTTTCCGCTGCTGCACATCGACACCGGCTGGAAGTTCCGCGAGATGATCGCGTTCCGCGACGAGACGGCGCGCCGTTTCGGCCTCCATCTCATCGTGGGCACCAACGAAGAAGCGCGCGCCCAGGGTGTCAACCCCTTCGACCACGGCGCATACTACACCCACGCCATGAAGACGGAGGCGCTCAAGGCGGCGCTGCGGCGCCATGGGTTCGACGCGGCGTTCGGCGGCGCGCGGCGGGACGAGGAGAAGTCGCGGGCCAAGGAGCGGGTGTTCTCCTTCCGCACGGCGGCGCAGCAGTGGGACCCGAAGGACCAGCGGCCCGAGTTCTGGCGCCTGTACAACGGCCGCGTCGCCCCGGGCGAAGGCGTCCGCGTGTTCCCGCTGTCCAACTGGACCGAGCTGGACATCTGGCAATACGTGCTGGCGGAAGCCGTGCCCGTCGTGCCGCTGTACCGCGCCGCCCTGCGCCCGGTGGTCGAGCGGGACGGCAGCCTCATCATGGTCGATGACGGGCGCATGCGCCTGCTCCCGGGGGAGGCGCCTCAGCAGCGCATGGTCCGGTTCCGCTCGCTCGGCTGCTACCCGCTGACCGCCGCCGTCGAAAGCGCCGCGCAGTCGCTGCCGGAGATCATCGGCGAGATGGCCGCCTCCCGCACCTCCGAGCGGGGCACGCGGCTGATCGACAAGGACGAGGCGGACTCCATGGAGCGCAAGAAGCGCGAAGGGTATTTCTGATGAAGCGAGGCCTGCGGCCCGCCATGGGTCTTCCCGGGCGCCTGCCCGGCCTGAACGGCACGGCACAGCCGGGCCTGCTGCGCTTCCTCACCTGCGGCAGCGTCGATGACGGCAAATCGACCCTGATCGGCCGGCTGCTGTTCGACACGCACGGCATCCTCGACGACCAGCTCGCGACGCTCCGGCGCGACAGCAAGCGCCGCGGTTCGGCGGGGGACGACATCGACCTGTCCCTGCTGGTCGATGGTCTGGAAGCGGAGCGCGAGCAGGGCATCACCATCGACGTGGCCTACCGTTTCTTCGCGACCCCGCGGCGCCGCTTCATGGTGGCGGACACGCCGGGGCACGAGCAGTACACCCGCAACATGGCGACCGGCGCGTCCAACGCGGACCTCGCGGTGATGCTGGTTGATGCGCGCAAGGGCGTGCTGACCCAGACCCGGCGGCACGCCTTCATCGCCGGGCTGATGGGCATCCGCCACGTCGTGCTGGCGGTGAACAAGATCGACCTGGCCGGGTTCAGCGAGGAGCGGTTCGATGCCATCGCCGCCGAATTCCGGGCCAGCGCCTCGGGCCTCGGCTTCAACACGGTGCAAGCCATTCCCATCTCCGCCCGGCACGGCGACAACGTGGCAGCGCCGAGCGCCAACACGCCCTGGTACGCCGGCCCGAGCCTGCTGTCCTACCTCGAAAGCGTTTCGGTGGAGCAGGAGGCGCTGTCCCACCCGTTCCGCATGCCCGTGCAATGGGTGAACCGCCCCAACCTCGATTTCCGCGGCTATTCCGGCACGGTGGCCAGCGGGCACGTCCGGCCCGGCCAGCGCGTCGTCGCGCAGCCCTCCGGCGCGGAGGCCGAGATCCTGCGCATCGTCACCATGGACGGGGCGCAGCCCTCGGCAAGCGCCGGCGACGCCGTGACCGTCGTGCTCGACCGGGAGATCGACGTGTCCCGCGGCGACGTGCTGGCCGCCGCCGACGCGCCGGCCGCCGTGGCGGATGCCCTGGCGGCGCGGCTGATCTGGCTGCACGACACGCCGTTGACCGCCGGGCGGGAGTACCTGGTGAAGCTCGGCACCCGCAGCGTGCCCGGCAGCATCGGCCGCATCCGCCACCGCATCGACGTGAACACCCGCGAAGCCGAGCGGGCGGAGTCGCTGCGCCTCAATGACCTCGGCCATGTGGAGTTGCAGTTGCAGGCGCCCGTGGCCTTCGAGGCGTACGCCGAAAGCCGTGACCTCGGCGGCTTCATCCTGATCGACCGGCTCACCAACGCCAGGGTGGGCGTCGGCATGGTCGCGGCGGCGCTGCACTTTGCAACGGACATCACCTGGCAGGCGCTGGACGTGGACCGGGCGGCGCGCGGGCGTCTGGACGGCCAGCGCCCGGCGGTGCTGTGGTTCACCGGGCTGTCGGGCGCGGGCAAATCGACGGTCGCCAACCTGGTGGAGCGCCGGCTGCACGCGCTCGGCCGGCACACCTACGTGCTGGACGGCGACAACCTGCGGCATGGGCTGAACCGGGACCTCGGCTTCTCGGAGGCCGACCGGGCGGAGAACGTGCGCCGTGCCTCCGAAGTGGCGGCGCTGTTCGCCGACGCCGGGCTGATCGTGATCGCGAGCCTGATCTCGCCCTACCGCGCCGAGCGGCAGCGGGCGCGGGAGCGGGTGCCGGAGGGGGAGTTCATCGAGGTGTTCATCGACGCCTCCGTGGACGAGTGCCGGCGGCGCGATCCAAAAGGCCTATACAAGAAGGCCGATGCCGGGCTGCTCCGCGGCTTCACCGGGGTCGATGCGCCCTACGAAGCGCCGGAAACGCCGGAGCTGCATTTGCGCACGGCCGAAGCTTCGCCCGAGGACCTGGCCGAGCACGTGGTGGCGGAGCTGCGCCGCCGCGGCGTGTTCGCCTGAGCGAAGGCCAGACGGCATGATCGACCCGCTCTATATGGCTTCGGGCTTCGGGGTGGGCGCGCTGGTCGGGATGACCGGGGTCGGCGGCGGCTCCTTGATGACGCCGCTGCTCGTGCTGCTGTTCGGCGTCCACCCGGCGACCGCGGTGGGCACGGACCTGCTGTATGCCGCCTGCACGAAGTCGGCCGGCGTGCTGGTCCATGCGCGCCGGCAGACGGTGGACTGGCCGGTGACGCGGCGGCTCGCCTGCGGCAGCCTGCCGGCGGCGGCGGTCACGCTGCTGCTGCTGAACCAGCTCCATGTCCACACGGCGGCGGTGTCCCGGGTCATCACGCCCGTGCTGGCGGTGGCGATCCTGCTGACGGTGCTGCTCCTGCTGTCGCAAGAACGCCTCCTGGCCGTGCTGGGGCCGTACAGCGCCGAACTGTCGTCGCGCAGGGCCAAGGGCCTGACGGTGGCAGCCGGGGTGGTGCTCGGGGTGCTGGTGACGCTGACCTCCGTGGGCGCCGGGGCGCTGGGCGTCAGCGCGCTGACGCTGCTGTATCCGCGGCTGTCGCCGGTGCGGATCGTCGGCTCCGACATCGCCCACGCCATCCCGCTGACGCTGCTGGCGGGGGCGGGGTATTGGTATCTGGGCGCGGTTGATTGGGGGCTGCTGGGGTCGCTGCTGTCCGGCTCCGTGCCGGGCGTCGTCATCGGCAGCCTGCTCGCGACCTGGGTGCCGGTCCCGGTGGTGCGCGGCATGCTGGCCGCCACGCTGGCCCTGGTGGCGGGCAAGCTGCTGGCCTAAGCATATGGGCCTAAGCATCTGGGCCTGCGGCAAGGGGCGCCGCCGATGAAGGACATCCTGCTGGAAACGGTGGACGAGATCGGTTCCACCTCCGAGGCGCTGAAGATACGGGCGGCTTGCCCCGGGCCGGAAACCGCCCTGCTGGCGCGGCGGCAGACCGGCGGCCATGGCCGGCTGGGACGCCCTTGGCAGTCGATTGACGGCAACCTGCATGTGTCGGTGCTGCTGCGCCTGGACAGCCTGCGATGGCCGGGCCATTGGTCGATCCTGGCGGCGGTGGCCTTGGCCGACACAGTGCGCGCTTTCCTGCCGCACCCCGGCGCGCTGCGGCTGAAATGGCCGAACGACCTGTTGCTCGACGGCGGCAAGCTGGCAGGCATCCTGCTGGAAGCGGGCACGGCACCCGGGCCGTGGCTGGTCATCGGCTTTGGCGTGAACCTGGCTGGCACGCCCTTGGGCGTCGGGCGGCCGGTCGCCTGCCTGGCGTCGGTGGCCCCTGCCCCGGCTCCGGAGGCGTTTGCCGGCCGGCTGCTGCAAGCCTTGCAAGGCTGGCGGGCGCGCTACGCCGCCGAGGGTTTCGACCCGGTGCGGGCCGCATGGCTCGCCGCCGCGCATGCGCCGGGCGAGCGCATCGTGGCCGGCACCGGCGCGCAGCGCGTGCAGGGCGCGTTCCGCGGCTTGGGCCATGACGGGACGTTGCTGCTGGATGGACCCGGAGGCGAGCTTGCGATCACCGCCGGGGAACTGGAGTAGGCCCGGGCGGTCACTCCCGGGGCATCCGCGCCCGCCGGGGAACCAGGAGGATGATCGGCAGCGCCACGGAGGCGATCCCGGCCGCCAGGCCGAACACGCCGTGCAGCGCCTGGGCCAGCGCCCCGGTCAGCCGGACCAACTCCGCCGCCGGAAGGGCGGCGCGGAGCGCAGGGTCCACCAACTCGCGCACGGCGTCATGCGCCGCCGGACCGCCCGCCGCCAGTCCGGCGTTCAACACGCCGCCGAACGCCGCAGCGCCCAAGGCCTGGCCGATCAGGCGGGAGAAGAAAAACAGCGAGGTCGCCCGGCCGCGGTCATAGGGCGCCGCGCTGCCCTGCACCGCCACGTTGAACACCAGGCTATGCAAGCCCAACCCGGCGCCGAGTACCCCGCAGGCGACGGCCACCCCCGCCGCGCCCTGGCCCGGCCGCAGCAGCAGCAACCCCACGGAGCCGGCCAGCAGCGCGAGAGAGCCGGCCAACGCCACCGGGCGGTAAGCCAACCGGTTGAGGATTCGGCTGAGGCCCATGCTGGCCGCCGTCCAGCTTACGGTCAGCACGCCCAGCACGAGGCCCGCCGCCAGCGCGTTGCGGCCCAGCACGCCCTGAATCCAGGGCGGCAGGAACGCCGTCGCCCCAATCATCAAGGCGCCGCAGGCCAGGGCCGAAAGGCTGGCGGCCATGATCAGCGGGTTGCGCCAAAGATGCAGCGGCAGGATCGGCGCGGCGCTCCGCCGCTCCCGCCACGCGAAGCCGCCCAGCGCCGCGAGGCCCAGCGCCAGCAGGGCAGCCAGCACAGCGCGCCCGAACGACTCGCCCTGCACCAGCGTCGCCATCACGGCACCGATGCCGAAGGCCAGCAACGCCGCGCCGCCCGCGTCGATGGGCGCACGCAGCCGGGCGGAGGCAGGTTCGTGCAGGAACCGGGCAACAAGCACGGCCGCCAGCAGCCCGATCGGCAGGTTGACCCAGAACACGAAGGGCCATCCAAGCGTGCCGGTGAAGAAGGAGCCGAGCAGCGGCCCGAGGATCGCCGAGATGCCCCAGATGCCGCTGACGTAGCCCAGGGCGCGCGGGCGGTCGGCCGGGCTGGACACGTCGGAGATGATCATGTTCGCCAGCGGGATCAGCCCGCCGCCGCCGATGCCCTGGACCGCGCGGAACCCGATCAGGGACGCCATGCTCCAAGCGCAGCCGCACAGCAGCGAGCCGAGCAGAAACACCGCGACGCTGCCGAGATAGACCCGCTTGCGCCCATACTGGTCGGCAAGCCGCCCGTAGAGCGGCGTCGTCACGGCCTGCCCGAGCAGGTAGATGCCGAAAGCCCAGGTGAACAGGTCGAAACCGCCGAGCTGCCCCACGATGGTCGGCATCGCCGTGCTGATGACCGTCACCTCAACCGCCGCCATGAACGTGGAGACCAGCATGGCCGCCACGACGATCCGCCCGCGCCGGGCCGCGAGGGCCGGGCCAGGATGCGTCGCGCTCACGGGCTGCCGGCGCCGCGGCTCCCGCCGCGCCCGCTACCGGCGGAGCGCGAGCGCCATCCGCTCGTGCTCCGCGTCAACCGCCTCAAACTTTTGCAGGAATGCCCGGATGTCGGGGTCGGGGGTCTTGGCGGCTTCCTCGGCGGCGTCCTGCTTGTCCTCG
>CAXTUQ010000273.1:0-1550 GCA_964247405.1 uncultured Acetobacteraceae bacterium | reverse complement strand
ATGAAGGACCGGTCGGCGGTGCTGCCGGTGTAGACGTTGATGCCGTTCAGGCGCACCCGGTCGCTCGCCGTCATGTCGGTCGGCAGCTCGACGCCTTTGGCGCGCCCCAGTTCCTGCAAGGCCTGGTTATACGTGGCGTGGTCGGCGATGACGCGGGACGCATAGGCCCTTATGTCCTCCCGCGAGGTGCGCTGCTGCGCCAAGGCGGCGAGCGCGATCTCGTAAGCGCCGCCCTGGGCGTCCTTGACCAGGAATTGGTGGTCCGTGCTGGTGATCGGCGCCGGCTTGGGTTCGGGGCCGGGCGGCGTGGCCGGTACGGTGGTGGTCTGGTCGAGGGTAGTCTGCGCCGCCAGAGGGCCAGCAGAGGCCGCAAGCAGCAGCGCCGCGGCGGCGGCCGTCAGGATACGGGTCATGGACTCCTCTTAATCGTTCGGTGAGCCACCCCGAACGCGGCGGCACCGCATCGGTTCCGGTCCGCACCGACCGGCCTACAGCCCAAGTTCGGACAAGCCCGCATGGCCGTCGGGACGCCGTCCGAGCGGCCAACGGAACTTGCGGCCGGCTTCCTCGATGGGCAGGTCGTTGATGCTGGCGATGCGCCGACGCATCAGCCCGTGCCCGTCGAACTCCCAGTTCTCGTTGCCGTAGCTGCGGAACCAGTGGCCGGAGTCGTCGTGCCATTCATAGGCGAAGCGCACCGCGATGCGGTTCTCCCCATGGGTCCAGACCTCCTTGATCAGCCGGTAGTCAAGCTCGCGGGACCATTTCCGGCGCAGGAACTCCACGATGGCGCCGCGGCCGGCGATGAACTCCGCCCGGTTCCGCCATTGGCTGTCCTCCGTGTAGGCGAGCACCACGCGCTCGGGATCACGGCTGTTCCAGGCGTCCTCGGCCATGCGCGCCTTTTGCGCTGCGGTGTCCGGCGTGAAGGGCGGCAAAGGCGGCCGGCTCGACATGGCAAGTCTCTCCTGGTTAGGCTTCGCGGCATGACGGGCTGCGGGCAAGGGTTTCACGAAGTCCGCAAGGACGCATGGAGTGTGCCTGCAAGCGGCGCAACTGCAAGTGCCGGGGCCGGCCCTTGCTGACCCGGCCGGAGCCGCCGGGCCGCTGGCTGATTTTGGCCGATGACCTGACCGGCGCCGCCGACAGCGCCGTGGCCTTTGCCCGGCGCGGCCTGTCGGCCTCCGTCGCCTGGGGCGATGACCTGCCCGATGACGCGGTGCTGGCGCTCGATGCCGACAGCCGCCGGCTGACGCCGGACGCCGCCGCCGCCCGCCATCGCGCGCTGCTGCAGGCCCATCACCGCGCGGGCGCGGCGTTGTTCAAGAAGATCGATTCTACCTTGCGCGGACAGCCGGCGGCGGAGCTGGCCGCGACGGTGCACGACCTCCGCGCCCGCGGCCGCGGCGCCCTGGCCGTCGTCGCCCCGGCCTTCCCCGACACCGGCCGCACCACCCTGGACGGGCGCATTCAGGTCAACGGCCAGCCGTTGGAGCAATCCCCGCTTTGGAAGCGCGACCACGGCTACCCCGGCGCCGACCTCCTGGCCG
>CAXTUQ010000272.1:0-7844 GCA_964247405.1 uncultured Acetobacteraceae bacterium | reverse complement strand
GAGGTTACCGGCGTCGCCGCTGCGGCGTAGCCACGAGCACGCCCTCCTTATCGCGTTCTCTCGCAACCTCGCTTCGACAAGTTGACGGTGCCCCCGGCCCCGCGCAGGGCGTCAAGCTGCAACGCCAGCGTTTGGTCGCGGGTGGGCACGCGGGCGTAGCCCACTAAGTCGCCGACCCGGCCGGAGGCGCCGGTCCCGTTCGTCGCCCGCTCAGTCATGCCGCGCCAGCACCCAGGCGACGGCCTCCTCCTCGCTGGCGGCGCCGATCAGCGCGAAGCCGGCAAAGGCGCCCTCGCGGCCGGCGCGCAGCGCGTCCCACCGCCCCATGCTGTCCCGGTAGGGGACGAGCGGCACGCGGGCCAGCAGGTCGGGCCGCAGCTCGGCAAGGTCGGACACGACGCCCTCGGCGTCATTGGTGACGGAGCGCCAGCCGCTGCGGTCCAGGTCCACGACGACCAGGACACCGCCGGGCGCAACGTGCCGGGCATAGGCGGCGGCGGGCCGGCCATCACTGCGCAGCCGCGGCGGCGCTGCATCCTGTCCCGTTCGGTCGTGCCCAACCCCCTCCCCTGCCCGTTGCGACCTCGACTCTCTCCCGAAACTCGTGTGAACCCTGATCCAATCGGGAGAAGATTTCAAGAGAGTGTTTCGGGAAGGAAAATTACCTGACGTGCTTGATGCGCCCCGACGCCCGCTCGTGTCCCCTGTAAATGGAGGTTTTCGCGAGGCCCCGGGCACCGACCGCAAGCACGTCGCCCTGATTGCAGGCACGCGGGCAGAAAGCGCGAGCATCAGTGCGCCGCCGTTGTCAGAGAAAACCGAGGCCGCGCTACGGGCGGCGTCGGCGTGCCCAGACCAGCCCGGCCCAAGCGGTGATGATGGTTGCTGTGCCGACCAGGGTGGCCTTCACCAGAGCGGGCAGAGTGGGGATCAAGGCAAGCAGCAAAGGGGTCCAGTTGGGGTCCATGTCGGGTCTCCGTATCATCCTCCCATTCCACCATCACGACTTGAACAGGTGGAGGATGTTGACCCGCTATTTCCAAAGCGCCTTGGTTCCCTGCGCCACCCTGGCGCGGCTGACCCTGATCGGTGCCATGCGGCCTCGAAGGTCCGCAGCTTTTGGTTGGCCCGCTGGCAATTATGTGATTTGAGTACCGAAATGGAATTGAGGATGTCACTCGATGCCCGACCGTGCCTTTGCTGGTGTCTGCCTCATGTTGCTGGTGACCATGCCAGCGTCGGCCAAAACCAGCATTTTGTGCAAGGCTACAGGCCGAGCCGATGTGGTCATCACCTTGCAGGAACGCCGGGCATTCAATCGTTCTCTGGACTGCATACGTGGCGAATTCATCACCGACATGACCCCTTGCGCCCCAGATGGCGGCTATGGCCTGTCCGCTCCAACCGGAGGCGCTGCGCTGGTCGGCCTGGCAATGCGATGGCAGGACTATGGCGGCCATTACGGGGCTGTTGTGGGGCACAGCACATCGGCAGAGAGCATTCATTTTGATGGCGGCTTCATGGGATCAGATGGCATGAGGCTCGAATGGGGATTTGACGTGAACCGCCTCACCGGCGCTGGGACGCTCCTAGAGGAGGGCAAGCCGAAAGTGGACTACACATGCTCTCGCGCCACTCCGAAACTCTAGCCGTGGCACGCGGACGTAGATCGCGTGCTCGCGAGGCCGGGTGCTGCCGGCGCCCTCGTGGCGGCCGTGCCCGTGGTTGTCAGACGTGCCGCGGACGATCTTTGGCCAACGGGCGAACAGACGTCAGCGCAGCCTGCCGAAGCGCAGTGGCAGCAGGCGCAGCTACGCGGCGAAGGGCGCCGTCGCCAGCGCGGCCAAGGCGATGAGGGGGCGGTAGGGATGAGCAGCACGCCGGATGGGTTCGCCCTGATCCCTGCACCGGACGAGCCAGCGGCGGCTGGGCGGCACATCCCGTTCCCTGGCCGCGCTGAACGGCGCGGCGCATCCGCTCTGATGCCCAGCGGCTTCTTGGGGGCCTACGAGCGGAAGAGCATGGGCGGCATCTTTGCCGGCCCCTTGCCTGAGTTCCTGGGCGCCCTGGCGCCCGCCGCCATCGGCGGGGCAACCGCCGTCGCGGTCGCCTGGCTCAACTCGCGCAGCGGACGCAAGGTGAAGATGAAAATGGGCGACTTCGAGGCCGAGGCAGGTTCGGCCGCCGAGCTGGAGGAGGTAGTTCGGCTGGCGCAGAAGTATCGAGGCAAGCCGCCGGCCGAAGAAGGGTAGTCGTCCTCCAAGGCAGCGCCAGTCCTGGGCCTGGATGGTCACGGCGGCCGATGAGTGCGCGCCCGTCGCCATGGGTGCCCTCGGTTTACCAAACAAGTTTCTGATACATTCCATTGCAGAACGTCACTGATCGGGGCGGGCTGGGCGCAGGGTCTTACGGAGGTGTCCATGTTCTTCAAAAAGCTCAACGAGCCGGTGCCTCCGCCTCTCAAAACTGCCCCGAGTGTTTGGACCGTTCCTCTGGTCGAGCAATTCCGGAAAGCCGACTACTGCATGGTCAAGCTCACGAGCCTGACGCTCAATGCGGCGTTTCAGCAGACCGCAGGATGTGAAGTGCATTACGGATGTATCTGCAAGGGGAAGGTCCAGCACTTCAACGGCGGCCTTGTGACATGCTTTCTCAGTTTCGAGGCTTCGCTCAAAGTAAACAAGCCAGTTGCGGACCTCGGCTCCCTGGATGGAGAACTCACGGTATGCGTGGACAGCAACGACGAGGCAATGTTTACTAAGCTGGCCGAAGCATTCGAGTGGGCCGCTTTGAGCAAACGGCCATACGTCTATGTGTCTCTACATAACAGGAGCAGCCAAGGGAGAAGCAGCACCAACTTTCTATTGGATCACATTCACGTTTATGCGTCAATTAACCTGCTTCCCGACACACACCGCTGAGTTACGCCGGGACAACCGGCTTTTTACCGTCCACCATGTCACCGGCCCTGAAGCTCACCCTTTGGGCGGGCTTGCAGCGATCCTCTCTGCCAAGTCTGCAAGAAAAGCAGGCATCCGCGTCTCACACTCCCAAATCTGCATGACCACCCAACCAGTGGCCTCAAGCGCCTTGGCATTCCCGGCATCGCGCTCCTTGTTGCGGCGCAGCTTCGGCCCCCAGTATTCCAGCCTGGACGCGGGCGCGTGCGATAAGCGGCACCCGTGCTGGTGCCAGAAGCACCCATGCACGAAAAGCGCGATCCGGCGGCCCGGAAACACCAGGTCAGGCCGGCCGGGCAGCCCTTTGCGATGTAGCCGGTAACGCAGGCCCGCGGCATGAAGGGCGCGCCGCACTGCCATCTCGGGCTTTGTGTCCCGGCTCCGGATACGGGACATGACCGCAGACCGGGTTGCCGGATCGGTGTTGTCCATCCTTAGCGCCCGGGATTGACCCGGCCCTGTGGAGCCGGGATTGTAGTGAGGACCGAATCGGAAGGCAGGCTTTGTCGGACCTCTTTGGCGCTGTAGCGCCGGATGACACCCTTTTCGGGCGGGCGACGCGCTTGCGTATCCTGGCCGGGTACTTTGATGATGCGGAAGATGTGACAGTCGCCAATGCCTGGGAACACGTTTATCGCTGCCTTCTCTGGATGAATGAAAGCGCCGGCCTCGCCCACATCTACGATTCCAACCACATGCAGCCTGGCAAGGTGTTCCATTCGCGTGCCGTCCGCTTCACCGAAGCACTTTGCGGCCTGTGGCATTTGGACAGGCCCGGCCTCGCCAGGGTGATCGACAAGCTGTTCAAGGGCTGCGTCCTCGAACTGCTTCGCCAGGGTGCGGCAGCAGCCGCCAGTGGTGGCGGGGACGAGGGCATCGCTGCCGAGCTGGAATCCGAGCTGACTGGCGAGATCGCCGCGGAGCTGGTAGCCGCAGGCATAGAGGAGGCGGAGGCCAGCCCACTCGCACGGCGCATCGAGACGAAGGCGCGGCATTTCTTCACCATCGGGAACAAGCGCAAGGACGCGCTGGGAGAGGGTTTCGAGGATTTGCTGGAAATTCTGCTCGCGAAGGCATCCGGCATCCCGCCAGACCGGATCAAGACCCGCACGCCGGTGTCGCAGATGCCCGGCTTCCGCCGTGCGCCTCCAAAAGTGAAGGGCGGCAAAGCACCACGGGAGCCGCGGCCCGACATCGCCGTGGTGGAAGGCGACATCACGCATGTGATCGCAACGGCGAAGTGGTCGATCCGCCAGGACCGGGAAACGCAGTTCGCGTCGGAATACCAAGCTTTCCAGATGAACAAGACCCAGTCCACCGAACTGCGCTATGCGCTCGTCACCAACGAGTTCGACTTAGCCAGGCTCCGGAACGTGCGCAACGCCATCCCGGGCGGGGCGGGGGGCTACATCTTCCACAACGTGTATCACGTCTGCCTGCCGCTGCTCCAGCAAACCCACGGGACAGGGTTCAAACCGTTGCAGCCGTATGTGCAGATCGGAAAACTGGCCTCTCTGTCAGACTTCCTCACCGACATGCAGGCGCGTTTCGGCCGCTAAACGGCAATCTTATACGAAGCTGCCGCCCGGGCAGCGTCGTGCGCTGCAAGCACTGGCTCCAGCGCCTCGGCGACGGCCCGGGCCAGCAAGGGAGGGACAGCATTCCCGACTTGGCGGTAGCGGCTGTGCCGGTCGCCATGCAGGAACAGGTAGGTGTCATCAAACGAGTGCAGCCGGGCGAACTCGCGGACCGACAGCGCCCGCGGCGCAGCATAGTGATATACGCAATCCGCCTTGGTGTTCAGGGTCCACGACACATGGCCAGCATACAGCCGCCGGTAGGCCGAAAAGTGTTTGCGGCTGAGGTTTTCCCGCCCGATGTCCGGCCCCCACCGTTTCGCGGACAAGTAGCGGCCGTTCAGCTTTTCAGGTATGTCCCGGAAGTTGCCCCTTTGAGGGATTGCCAGCAGCCGCGCCACCGTGTCCTCACGGATCGAGGGCACGTCCGCATTGTACAAAGCTGCGGAGCCGGCCCGCCTCGCGCGCTGGTAGGCGCTTAAAGGCGGCAGCTCGTAATCGACGGGCTTGTCAGACGGCTTGCGCACAAGCTGCATGGCAGGTTGCAGGAAGGCCAAGTCTCCTATCGCCTGCTCAACTGTAGTAAGGGCAGTGTCCTCCGGGTTCTGCAAGGCGCGGAACGCTTCGTTGGTTTCAATCAGCAGGTCTTCGCTATGGCCATAAGTCCAGCCATCAAGCGAACGGGCGCGCTCCAGTTGCGGGGCGGTGGTTCCGTGCGGGAAAACAGGGTCAGCGCCAAGGTCAGCCCGGACGCCAATGAACACCACGCGCGGGCGGCTTTGCGGGACACCGAACGAGGCGGCGTCAAGCACGCGGCATCCGACCCTGTAGCTTCCTTCAAGAGCCAGGTCCGCGATGATCTGCCGCTTGGCCTCGCCGCCAGCCAGGTTGTCCAGGCCCACCACGTTCTCCATGCAGAACGTGCGCGGCATGACGGCGCGGAGCATAGCGACGTAGTGCCGGTACAAGGTGTTCCGTGGATCGTTGATGAGCCGGTCGTGGTTGCGGACCTGCGAGAACGCCTGGCATGGCGGCCCGCCGGCCAGCAAATCAATCTCCTGCCCGTGCGCGATGCTGAGCAGACGTTCATGCACGGCGGCATCGCCGATGTCGCCAGGAATGAAAGTCGTGCCGTGCGCCTGATGGTTGGCGCTGTAGGTTGCACCTGCCCAGAGGTCAGAGTCATTGGCGGCAACGGTATGGAAGCCGACTTGCCACACGCCTTCGGATAGGCTGCCTGCGCCACAGAACAGGTCCAGCGCAAGCCGCCTTGGCCGTGCTTGACTGGTCCTGTGCGCCACTCCAACCCTCCGAATCGCTGCTATAGGCAGCGTGGTCCCTTGCTAGAATCGAAGGTTTGCCACGGCGGGTCAAGCAGGTTCCGTTGTGAAGGCGGCATTACCTCTCCCATCTCCGTGCTGCTCACCACTTATTAGCCAGGCCGCGTGCCAGCAGGTTCTTAACCGCCTGGCCGGTCCAGGCGCCCCCCGTGCCGTCCTCACGCCGCATGCCGCCAGCTCGCGTGCGACTGCCTCCACCGCTAAGCCTGACCTCCGCAGCTCGCGGACGAGCGGCCTGACGCGGGACGCGAACAGGTCGGCCTTGGCGGCGCGGCCGGCGCTGGCCTTGGCCGGGTCGGGCGGCGGGGCGCCTCGCCGCCCAGCTTGGTGCCCCGGGCCTTGGCTGAGGCCAGAGCCGCCCTGGTGCGGGCGCTGATCGCCTCGCGCTCCTGTTGCGCGAGCAGCGCCATGATCCCGACCGTCAGCCTGTTGGCGTTCGGCATGTCCACCGCCACGAAGTCCACGTCGGCCTTGTGGAGGCCGATCAGGAAGTGCGCGTCGCGGCTGAGCCGGTCCAGCTTGGCGACGCACAGGGTGGCGCCGGTCAGCCGGCACAGCGCCGTGGCCCGCGCGAGCTGCGGCCGGTCGGCCGCCTTGCCGCTCTCGACCTCCACCATCTCATCTAGCAGCGTCCAGGCGCCGCCGGCCAGGTGGGCGGCCACCGCGGCGCGCTGCGCTTCCAGGCCCAGGCCGCTCCTGCCCTGCCGGTCGGTGCTGACCCTCAGATAGCTGACGGATCGGCGCGGCATCGTCCCCCTCCAACCATGCTCAATGGTGGTTGAGCATGTTTGGAAGGAAGGCAAAAGGCTGCTTGCCGCCGATCCGTTCGCACCCGCCAAGGCCACGGTCACGGCTCCAACTGAAGGAGCCTGAACATGACGCCTCTCTCGATCACCACCCTGGGCCTTGCAGCCGTCCTCGCAACAGCGGCCCTCGCACCATGCCGTGCGGAAACCATCGACCCCGGCTTTCTTGACCGCATGGCGGAGGAGCGTAACGCGGCCAAGGTTCCGGGCAGGCCGATCACTCTGCCGCCTGCGCCGCGCCAAGTCCTTACCCAGCCGCGGCGTCTGCTGGTGTGCATGAGCGTCCCGGCGTGGTCGCCGATCCTGGCAGCGCCTCGGCCGGACGCCCCGGTGATCGGGCGCACAACCGGCGCCGTTGCGGCCTCGATGAACACCGTGGGCGGGTTTGCGGAGATCGTGCCCTTCACCAGCCATAGTGTCGGCTACGTCTCAAAGGCTCTCCTGTCGCCATTCCGCTCGACTGTGAAGCCGGGCACGACGTGCACAATCGTGTTCGGTCCCCGCGATCAGGTGCTTTACCAGTACCAGTGATGCGGGCGTTGTCACGGGTGGGCCTTGCTGTGGCGCTGGCCTGCGCCCCGGCGGCCCGCGCGCAGGTCAGCAATCCCAGCCTCGCGACGGCTCCCGACCAGCCCGAACGCATCCAGCCCGATTATCAAGAGCGTGGGGTATATGGATATGCCGGACCTGCGGCCAGTTCGTCCCAGTCCGGCCAGACAACCGGGGTGGGCACCGATGGCACGGCACCCGCCAGCGATCCTGGATCGGACACCTCGGTCACGCCCGGCGACGGCAGCCAGTCGTCGGCAATGACGGCCATGCTTTCCACATCCTACGGCGCCACCGCCGTTTCTGCGGCGGCCCGAATCGGCGTAGACGCCGAATCGGTTGCGGCCATCGGCAAAGCGGAGAGCCAGTTTCAGAATATCCCCACGGCTAACGGCAGCTCGGCCCAGTCACCTCATAGGCGCCAAAACGGCCAACCTCATTTTGTTGCGCAAACTTTCGTTTGAGCGACATAAATCGGCCTGATTATAATCAGTAACTTACGTGTTGCGCTATACTGTTGCCTTTGGGAGTGCCATTGCAACCGAGTTCTGCAACATGTTTGTCATTCGTTCTGCGGGTTGGCCGTTTTCCGACCTATGAGGTGACTGGGCC
>CAXTUQ010000271.1:0-7847 GCA_964247405.1 uncultured Acetobacteraceae bacterium | reverse complement strand
ACCTGCAACACCCCGCAGCCTTCGCCAGCTATGCCCAACGACTTGCAACTATCTTTGGTTAGAACTTTCCGTCATAAATGGGCGGATTCTACGATAAGACGCGCCAAGTGCTTGCCCAAGCAGCTATGCAGCGTCTCGATCACCTTCCGGCGGTCTGACCGCGGCGTGCGCTCCAGATCGATCTGACCCTCGTTCGCCCAGGCGTGCATCAGGTCATAGCGGCGGAACAGCACGACGCCCGGCATGGCCGCAACTTGCTGCAGCGCCTGCTCGTAAGGTTCAACGTTGCTGCTGGTTTGAAGAAAGCGGCTGAACTGTGGATCGACCAGGACAAGGTTGGCGCCGGCGGCTGTGACGGCCTCGGCGCCATCGGACAGGGTCTGGCCGAACTCGCCCAGCGGAACGTTGCGCACCGCCTCGACAGTTCCCGTCTGCCACAGCACCAGGTCGTAATGGTGGGTGGCCAACTCGGATCGAAGCAGGTCGAGCATGTCGGTCGCCAGCAGGTTCCGGCCCCCTCGAACAGTCATCTTGACATCGAGGCCCGGAATGACCTCCCGCAACTCCTTGGCCATCTGCAACGGGAATGCCCGTTCGGACGCAGGCCCGGCAAACAGCTTGGCTTGGAACGGAAGCTTGCCACCGTCCCCGAAAGCCTGGCTCGTGATCGTGCCGGGCCCGAGGCTCGCCTCGGGTCCAAACATCGTTGCGGACCCGACAGCCAAGATGTCGAGGACCGCACCAGGGTGCAGCGCAGCTGCAACTTTGGGTATGGGAGTCGCCGTGCCGGCAAGCTCATCCGCGGCCTGGCACGCCTCCGGCGGCATCGTCGACATCGCTGACCCCGTAAAGAACACAAGGACGAGCAGCAAGAGGCGGCCAACCAGAGAAATGCTCATATCACGCCTGCGTTACCGGATTTCGGCAAATCCGGCAATATCGTGCGGCTCACCCGCCCCTTTTGCCGATACCATGCCGCCAAGGCTCCGACCCCCACCATGGCGGCGATGCCGAGTGCGTTGACCCCGGCCTGCACGGCCCAGTCCCCGCGCTCCTCCATCGCCAGCCGCCCCAGGAACGAAAGGAAGATGCCGGCGCAGAACACGGGAAGCGAATGCTGGCCGCACAATACGATGGGCCGAGCAAACCATTTCTGGAGCCAGGCCGCATGGGCCGGGATGGTCCGGGACACCAGCCAAGCCAACGCGAGGATGGACAGCAGCCGCATGGGATGCAGCCCTTCCTTGTCCACCGACAAGAGGATGCGCGCCGCGCTGCCTGACAGGTGTGCGGTGATTTCGGGGTAGGGCCAGATCAGCCACAACAGGATGATTCCCACCAGGACAACCAACACGGACACAACATCAATAATAACGGGACGAACCGGCAATTTGGGAGGCGCATAGGCGAGAATGGAGCCGATGACAAACAGCAGTTGCCAGGCAACCGGATTGAAATACCATCCTCCGCCCGTCCATGATGGAAAATTATACCCAGTGAACCTGACAGCGATATAAGCAGAAAGCGACAAGCCTAGCAGCAGAAGCGGCGCACGCAGCAAAGGCATCACCAATGCAAACATTGCAAGGAGCGCAACGTACATCGGCAGGATGTTCAAGTAGGCCGGCTGGAACGTCAGCAACAAGGCTTCCAGCATGGCCCGGTAAGGCGCTTCGGCGAGCACGTCGAGGTGGATCTCATCCAAGTACTCAGACCGGTCCAATGCCGTCGCCGAGTATGACACTTGGGCGCTGAATACCACGAACAGGAAGATATGGGCGACATACAGCACCCATGCCCGCCGCAGCACGTCCGCGCCCGCGAAAAGCCATCCGTGCCGGTCCATGCTGCGGCCATAAGCCAGTCCAGCGGCATAGCCGGCCAGCAAGACGAAAATCTCGGTCGCATCGCACAGCGCGAAGTTCCGCAGGCTGAACTGCGCCAGCCAATTGTCCGGGATGTGATCCATGAAGATCCACCACAGCGCGACGCCGCGGAAGAAGTCGATCCGCAAGTCGCGGTTGGAACCGATCAGGACCATGCCGCCTCCTGCGCAGCTCGGCTGCCGAGCCGACATCACACGCAGATAGGCTTTCGCGGAGACAATGACACCCCATGCTTCTTACATTGGCCGTAGGATGTCACGCCGCCGACCGGTCCTCGGTGATCCCTGCGGCGATCTGCTCGATGTCGAAGCTGGCCGGGCAATTGGGGTGGCGGGTCAGCAACAGGCTTTGCCGGCGTATCGCGTCCTGCACGTGGGCATCCCGCCGGATCGTCCCAGCAAGCGCAGGCGTGCGGCCGAGGAATGCGTGGCAGGCCCGGGTCAAGGTCGCGGCGGTGCGCTCGCCGGCCGCCGGCGTGCTGCATAGGTTGATCACCAAGCGCGCGTCGCCGCCGGGCCGGTCGGCTGCGTGCAGCTTCACCGTCGCGTAGGCGTCGGTCAGGCTTGTCGGCTCCTCCGTCGCGACGACCAGCAGCGTGTCCGCCCAGGCCGCCATGCGTCGCACCGCACGGTCAACCCCGGCGCCGAGGTCGAGCAGCACGACATCGTAATGCGCGGCGGCCGAGGCGAGCGCCGACAGGATGCCTTCCAGTGCCATGGGATCGAGCGTGGCAAGGCTCCCGGAGCCAGACCGGCCCGCAACAACGTCGAACCCGCCCGGCGCGAAGCCGGCAATCGCGTCCGAAAGCGTCGCAGCCCCGGATACGACCGACCCCAGATCCAGGGCTGGCATCAGCCCGAGCTGGATGTCCACGTTGGCAAGGCCGAGGTCGGCGTCGAACAACAGCACCCGGAGGCCGTTCCGCGCCATCGCATGCGCGAGCGTGATGGCGAGCCAGGTCTTGCCCACCCCGCCCTTGCCGGAGGCAACGGCGATGCAGCGGCCTGTCCGGTCCGGCCGTGCCTGGGACAATGGGTGGGCACGGGCAGGCTGGGTCATGATGCGATGTCCTGAGAGGCGGGCGCGCGAGCACCCGGCGGGATCGTCAAGCGGCTGGCAAGCAGTCCGGGCGTCAGCGGCCGAAGCCCGTCAGCAGCGCCCGAACCGACGCCAGCCTCCGTGATCGTCAGCCCGGCGGTTGCCGCGGCCAGCACGCCACCAAGCCGCCGGGACAAGTCGAGGCGCGTCGCGATCAGCAGGGTGGCGCCCGCCTCGGCAAACGCGTCCGCAAGCTCACGCGCTTCGGCCGGATCAAGCCCCGCGGGCAGCGCCAGCGCCGTGACGGCGCCGGCCGCGGCCGCCAAGGCCAGCAGCTCCGCGCGGGCAGACGCATCGAATGGGTCCAAGCCCGGCGTGTCGATCAGCACCGGCGAGTCCTGGCTGCGGGCCAAGGCCCGACGAAGCGGCACCGGGGTGCTGGCGACCACGAGCGTCAGGCCCAGAAGCCGGGTGTAGGCGGCCAACTGCTCGGGTGCCCCGGCGCGCTGCCCGTCCGCAGTCACGACCATAGGGGTCCGGCCGGCCATCACCAGCCGCGTCGCGAGCTTCGCGACCGTCAGGGTCTTGCCGGCGCCGGGCGGGCCGGCCACCAGCAGCGGGGCCGCGCCGTCAAGCGGCAGATCGCCGAACAGCAGGGCATTGGGCAAGGCGTCGGCGAGCCGGCCCGGCGCAAGCGCCTCCATGAGGTTTGGCGGCACGCCATGCCAGGCGAGCGCCGCGTTTTGCGCGGGATTGACAAGCGGCGGCGGCGGTGCCGGCAGCGGCGGCGCCTCCAGCGCCGGCTCCAACGCTGCCGTGACCTCGACCCCGCCAGCAACGCGGCGCGTTGATAGGATCAGCGCATCCGGGCCGAGGCTGTCCCGTACCAGGGCCATCGCCGCAGTCATGTTGGGTGCATGGAAAAGCTTGAGCCGCATGAAGGCAAACTAGCGGCTAAACGTTGCGGGAGAGTTAAGAACTCTATTCTTGGTGTTAAATTGTGCCAACCGTCCGGATGCGCGCGCGCGGGAAGATTTCGGCCTGCGCCAGCACGGGCGTCGCCGGGCGCAGGCGTTCGACGATGGCGCGGACGTGGGAGCGTATGGGACCGGAGCAGAGCAGGACCGGGTTCTCCCCCGCAGCCGTCGCGGCCTCGAACACGACGCGGAACCGCTGCATGAACTCGCCCAGCCGGGAGGGCGCAATGGCAAGCTGCCGGTCCTCGGGCGGGCCGACCAGGCTTTCGGCGAACGCCGCTTCCCAGTCGGGCGACAGGGTGACGAGCGGGATGTAGCCGCCAGGGCCGGTGTTGCTGTCGCTGATCTGCCGGGCCAGCCGGGCGCGGACATGGCCGATGATCGCGGGGATGGCGCGGAGCTGGCCGCCGCAGGCCTCGTGGATGCCTTCCAGGATGGTGGGCAGGTCCCGCAGGGAAACTCGTTCAGCGAGCAAGCCTTGCAGCACCCGCTGCACGCCGCCGACCGTTATCTGCGCCGGGATCAGGTCGGCCACCAGCTTCTGCTGCTCCCGCGGCAGCTCGTCCAGCAGCTTCGCGGTTTCCGCATAGGACAGCAGTTCGGCCATCGTTTCCCGCACGACCTCCGTCAGGTGGGTCGTGAGCACGCTGGCGGGATCGACGACGGTGCAGCCGCGGAAGATGGCCTCGTCGCGCCGCCCCGTGTCGATCCATAGGGCGGGCAGGCCGAACGCCGGCTCGGCGGTGCGTTCGCCCGGCAGCTCGGGGATGCCGCCGGCCGGGTCCATCGCCAGCAGCATGGTGGGGCGCAGCTCGCCGCGCGCCGCCTCGATCTCCTTGAGCCGGATCGAGTAGCACTCGGCGCCAAGCTGCAGGTTGTCCTGGATGCGGACCGGCGGCAGCACGAAGCCCATCTCGGCGGCGATGGAGCGGCGCAGGCTCTTGATCTGCTCGGTCAGCCGCGGCCCGTCGCCGCCGGCCAGGGACAGCAGGCCGTAGCCAAGCTCAAGCCGGATGCTGTCGATGCGGAGCGAGTCGGAGATCGGCGGCTCGGACGGCAGGACCGGTGCGGCCGTTTCCGCTTCGGCGGCAATGGTCGGGTTGCGATGCCGCATCCAGGCAGCACCTCCCGCCAGCCCGGCAAGGGCGAGGAACGGCAGGGCTGGCAGCCCCGGCATCAGCGCCAGCACCGCAGCCGCCCCGCCCGCCAGCGCCAACGGCTTCGGGCTGCCGCCCAACTGCCGCATCAGCGCCGCGTCGGCCGGACCCTCGACCCCGCCCTTGGTCACCACGATGCCGGCCGCGGTGGACACCAGCAGCGCCGGGATCTGCGACACCAGCCCATCGCCGACGGTCAACGTGGTGAAGGTGGCCGCCGCCTCGCTGAACGGCATGCCGTGGCGCAGCAGGCCGATAGCCAGGCCGCCGAAGATGTTGATCACGGTGATCAGCAGCCCGGCAATCGCGTCCCCGCGCACGAACTTGGCCGCGCCGTCCATGGCGCCGTAGAAGCCGCTCTCCTCCTCAAGCTCCCGCCGGCGGACGCGGGCCTTGGCCTCGTCGATCAGGCCGGAGGACAGGTCGGCGTCAATCGCCATCTGCTTGCCCGGCATGGCGTCCAGGCTGAACCGCGCCGCGACCTCGGCGATGCGGCCCGATCCCTTGGTGATCACCATGAAGTTCACGACCAGCAGGATCGCGAACAGGATCACGCCGATCACCACGTCGCCGCCCATCAGGAAACCGCCGAACGCCTGCACCACGTGGCCGGCCGCCGCCGGGCCTTCGTTGCCATGCGACAGGATCAGCCGCGTGGTCGCGACGTTCAGCGACAGCCGCAGCAGCGTCGTCAGCAGCAGCAGCGTCGGGAAGCTGGTGAAGTCCAGCGGGCGCGCCAGGAACATCGCCACCATGAGAACCAGCACGGACCCGGTGACGGACAGCGCCAAGCCCACGTCCAGCAGCATCGTCGGCAGCGGCACCACCAGCACGGCCAGCAGCGCCAACATGCCGAGCGCCAAGCCGACGTCGCTGCCGGGCACGAAGCCGCGCAGACGCTCACTGACGCCGCCGAGGGTGAGCGGAACCGCCACGCGTCAGGCGGCCTCGTGCGGATGCACGCCGAACGGCGTCACCGGGTGCACGCCGAAGGGCGTCACCGGAACGCCCGCCTGCGCGTAGTCCCGCAGCTTGTTGCGCAGCGCCCGGATGGAGATGCCGAGGATCGTCGCCGCATGGGTGCGGTTGCCGAGCGTGTGGCTCAGGGTTTCCAGGATCAGGTCGCGCTCGACGGCATCCATCGTCCGGCCGACCAGGCCCGAAACGCCGGGCGCAGGGGAGGGGACGGCGGCCGGAGCTTGGGCCGAACTCGGGGCCGGGCCGCCCGGACCCGGCGCCAGCTCGATGGCCTCCGCGCCGATCTCCTCGCCCTGAGCCAGCAAGACGGCGCGATGCACCGTGTTCTCCAACTCCCGGACGTTGCCGCGCCAGCCATGCGCCGCGAGCAGCGCATGCGCGGCGCGGGACAGCGGGCGCACCGGCAGGCCGTTCACGTCGGCGTAGCGGCGGGCGTAATGGTCGGCGAGCGCCGCGATGTCGCCGGGCCGCTCGCGCAGGGAGGGCAGGCGCAGGCTCACGACGTTCAACCGGAAATACAGGTCGTCCCGGAACCGCCCGGCGGCGATCTCCGCCAGGAGGTCGCGGTTGCTGGTGGCGAGGATGCGCACGTTGACCCGCACCGGCGCGGTGCCGCCCAGCCGGTCGATCTCGCGCTCCTGGATCACGCGCAGCAGCTTCGCCTGCAGGCGCACGTCCATCTCGCTGATCTCGTCGAGCAGCAACGTGCCGCCCTCCGCCGCCTCGAACTTGCCGGTGCGGCGGGCGACGGCGCCGCTGAACGCGCCGCGCTCATGGCCGAACATCTCGCTTTCCAGCAGGTTCTCCGGGATTGCGGCGCAGTTCAACGCGACGAACGGGCCAGCGGACCGGCGGCTCCGGCGGTGGATGTGCCGGGCCAGCACCTCCTTGCCGGTGCCGGATTCGCCGGTGATCAGGATGGAGGCCTCGGACGCCGCCACCTGCTCGGCCCGGCGCACGGCCGTCAGCATGGCGGGATCACGGGCGACCAAGGCGTGGGTCTCCCCCGACGCCGCTTCCAGGATGGCGGCGATCAGGTCGGGGTCGGGCGGCAAGGGCAGGAACTCGCGCGCCCCGTCCTGGATCGCCCGCACGGCCATGGGCGCGTCGGCTTCCATCCCGCAGGCGACCACGGGCACCACGATGCGCTCGGCGGCCAGGGCCTGCACCAGCGTGCCGATGTCATGCGGCAGCTCGACCAGCAGGAGGTCCACCTTGGCGTCGGCGCGGAGCTGCGCCAAGGCGCTCCGGTCGTCGTCCGCCTGGTGCAGCTTGGCGCCGCGGGCGGCGGCGATGCGGGCCGCCTTGCCCAGCTCGCCGCCGAGGGAGCCGATGATCAGGACCTGCATTGCCGCCGCCTACGCCCGGTCGGCCTTGACGATCTCGGTCATGGTGACGCCCAGCCGGGTTTCATCGACCATCACCACCTCGCCGCGCGCCACCAGCCGGTTGTTGACGTAGATGTCGATGGCCTCGCCCAGCTTGCGGTCCAGCTCGACCACCGCGCCGCGCCCGAGCTTCAGCAACTGGCTCACCTGCATGGTCGCCTTGCCGAGCACGGCGCTGACCGTGACCGGGATGTCATACACCGCCTCCATGTCGCGGGGCGCGCCGCGGGACGGCGCCGGGTCGGCCAGGCCGGGTTCGGCCAAGTCCGACAATTCCAGCTTATTCGGCATGGGCCATGCTCCTTTGAGGGGTGCGGACGGCGGCGACGGGCTTCAGCAGGCCAAGCTCGGTGAGGGCGGCCGTGATCGCGTGGCCGATCGCGGCCTGGTCGCGGACCAGCGAGCCGTCGGTCCAGGTCACGC
>CAXTUQ010000270.1:0-7855 GCA_964247405.1 uncultured Acetobacteraceae bacterium | reverse complement strand
CACGCAACGCCTACAAGCGCTTCGCCGGATACGTCCCGCGCGCCAATGGCACGTCATGGTGCCCATACCCTGGGCTGGCCGACGTTGGGCGTTGCCGTTCCTGACGGTTCTTGCCCCGTCCGAGCGCTGGAGCAGCGAGCGGGGCCGGCGGCACAAAACGGTGGTCGACTGGGCGCGCCAGGCTGTCCTGCAGACCAGACGCTGGTTGCCGGAGCGCCGCTTGGTCGTTGTGGCCGACGCCGGCAAAGCCGGCGTCGGCCTGATCGCGGTCTTGCGCCGCCACGTCTTCTTGATCACCCGGCTGCGGATCGACGCCAGCCTGTTCGCGCCGGCTCCGCCGCGGCGACCGGGGCAGATGGGTCGCCCACGGCTGAAAGGGCAGCGCTTGCCGGGGTTCAGGGCGGTGCTGGCCGACCCGAGCACCGTATGGTCGTCTGTCACCGTAACCGAGTGGTATGGCGGCCAGTCGCGCAAACTCGAAGTCGCGTCCGACACCGCGGTCTGGTACTACTCCAGCTTGCCGCCCGCGCCGATCCGTTGGGTGCTGGTGCGCGATCCTTCCGGCGAGCGCGAACCGCAAGCGTTCCTCAGCACCGATCTCGCGGCCACGCCAGAGCGGAGCCTCGGCTGGTTCGTTTCGCGCTGGCGCATGGAAACCACGTTCCAGGCAGTGTGCGCTTACCTCGGCGTGGAGACGCAGCGGCAGTGGTCCGATCTTGCCATCCTGCGCACGACGCCGGCGCTGCTCGGGGTGTTCTCCTTGGTCACGGTTTGGGCCGATGAACTGGCCCGCGCCCCGACCGGTGCCATCCGCCCCCGAACCGCCATGGTATGACAAGCGCGCGCCGACCTTCAGCAATGCCGTCGCCGCAGTCCGGCGTGCCTTTTGGTGCCCGCCGGGCTCATCCATGTCCCGCCCGAGCACGGGGAGCGTCGAAATCTCCGCCGTCCTCCTGCAAGGGCAGATTGACCAGCCTCCCGGCTCCCACAGCAGGATCGGTCTGCACCGTTTGGGGACACGGGTGCTGCCACTCCCATTCAGGACTGCGGCTGTTTGCGTTTCAGCCGGCCGATGATGCTGTCAACGACGTTCCTCACGAACCGGTCGTCGATCGGCTCCCTGGAGAACCAACGCCGGTAAAAGAATGGCCCGGCGATCGCAGCGGCCACGTCCGATGCGTCCTGGCCCGGCACCAGTTCCCCTCGCCGCTTCGCGCGTTCGGCGACTGCGAGGAACGGGGCCATCAAGTCAGCATGGAGCTTGGCGTGGAGCTGGGCCAGGTCAGGGTCCCGTTCCGCGGCGTCCATGATCGATGGCAGCACGGCCGGCCAGCGGGCCGATTGCAGCTCATGGGCAAGGTAGGCCGTCAGCGCGGTAACGTCACCCTTGAAGCTCCCCGTGTCGGGCGCCTCCGGCCTGGTTCCGATCTTCGAGCAGGCGTCGAGCAGCAACGCGGTGCGGGACGGCCAGTGCCGGTAGATGGTGGTCTTGGATACCCCCGACCGCCGCGACACCTCGTCCATGCTGACGCCGCCGATGCCCCCTTCCGAAAGGAGCCGGTAGGTTTCCGCGAGCACGGCATCCTTTGACCGTTGGACACGCTTGTCAGTGACCTCAGGGGCTGGGCCGGACACGTCTCTCCACCTTCATGCTTGACTCCTACGATACTGCACCGTAGCGTTCTACAGATAAGGGGCAGTATCGCCCATCGGCATCCAAGCGGCAACGCTGAAGGCATTGGCACCCATGAAGCTGTCGTCGGTCCGGCTCGTCACCAAGGATGTCCCAGCGTTGGCGGCGTTCTACCGGGAGATCACGGGCGTCGCCCCGGTCGGGAACGCCGATTTCGTCGAGCTGCGGATGCCTGGGAGCACCCTGGCAATCTGCAGCCAGCGATCGGTGGATATGTCCAATGCCGGCGCGCTGTCCGCGGGAGCAAATCGGTCTTCGATTCTGGAGTTCCAGGTCGATGACGTCGATGCCGAGCGTTCGCGCCTCGATGCCACCCTTGGGAAGCTGGTCCAGGAGCCGACGGACCAGCCATGGGGCAACCGCTCGATGCTGTTCCGTGATCCCGATGGCAATCTGATCAACTTCTTCACCCCGGCCAGCCCAGCGCGCTGAACCCGGACCTGGCCGCTGCTCCCGGCGCGGTCAACGAGGGGCAAAGCAGCGGCCCGGTGCCCATCTCTATCGAACAAAGGAAGCTTTCATGCCGCATAACAGGGCTTTCCGCATCCATGGCTACGGCGGACCCGAGGTCTTGACGCTTGATGATGCACCCGTCCCGATAGCTGGGCCTGGCCAGGTCGTCGTTGCCGTGAAAGCGGCGGGGGTGAACGCCTTTGATTGGAAGCTGCGCGAGGGTTACGTCCGCGACGCTTTCCCACTTTCCTTGCCTGCCGTGCTGGGCATCGAGTTCGCCGGTGAGGTGACAGAAGCGCAAGACGGCTCCTCGCGCTTCGCAGTGGGCGACAGGGTGATGGGCCTCCTGCATACCCTCGGCGCTTACGCCGAGCATGTGGCGGTTGACGAGGACAAGCTTGCCCGTGTCCCGGAGGAGATGGCCAACGTCGATGCCGCAGCGCTGCCGGTTGCGGTGTTGACGGCCTGGCAGGCGCTGCACGCGGCGGGGGACCTGCGTCCTGGCATGACCGTGCTGGTCCACGCTGCGGCAGGCGGGGTAGGAGGCTTTGCGGTCCAGTTCGCCAAGGCGGCGGGGGCCAACGTGATTGCGACTGCTTCCGCAAAGAACCATGACCACGTGACCGGGCTCGGGGCGGATACCGTGATCGATTACCGCACGGAGCGTTTCGAGGCTCGGGCCAAGGACGTCGATCTGGTGCTCGACCTTGTCGGCGGCGAAACGCTCGACCGGTCCTGGGGCGTGCTGGCGCCTGGCGGTGCCGTCGTCAGCACCGTCGCCTACGACATCGCCGGATGCACCCCGCCGGGCGCCCGCGGCTTCTGGTTGATGACGCAGCACGACCCGGCGCAGCTTGAAAAGGTCGCGCAGGACATCGTGGCCGGCCGCGTGCGGTCAACCGTCGCGGAGGTCTTCGGAATGAACGGGCTTCCCGCTGCCATCGAACGCACCAGGGGCGGACACGCGCCGGGCAAGATCGTGGTCGACTTCACCCGCTGAAGCCAGGGCTGCCCGGTGGACGCGCACCTTCCCTGGGGAGGGCGGGTCCCGCCGGACAACCCTGAAGCCACCCAAGCATCAGAGGCTTTACCCATGGTCACGCTCGATCCCGCCGCCGGCCATCTTACGCTCATCAACATCTTCACGGTCGATCGCGCCCGTGTGGACGAGCTGGTCGCTTCCCTCTCACGCTCGATCGACGGAACGATGCGCCACCTGCCCGGCTTCGTTTCTGCCAGCCTCCACGTCAGCCGCGACGGGCGCTTCGTCGCCAACTACGCCCAATGGCGCAGCCAAGCAGACTTCGATGCCATGCTCGGGAACCCGGAGGCGCAGGTGAACATGCGTGAAACGGCCGCGATCGCCCAATCGTTCGACCCCGTGACCTACGACCTGCGCGAGGTTCACTCGGCCGGGTAGCGGCGTGTCCGGTTCTACGGAGTGGTACTATCAAGCGGTTTTGCCCAGCATTCTCCTGCCTCCATCCATGTGTTTCCGACACATGGCCCCGTCAGGCTGATTGCGGTGACGCTCTCTACCCTGCCTTTTTGCCGCGCAGCGCGCGGGCGACTGCATCCGGATCCGCCCCGATCACGCGCAGCAGCGCCGCGGCCGGCCCGGTCGGCTTGCGCCGCCCCTGCTCGTATTGCTGCACAGCGTCCACGCTGAAGCCGAACCGGCGCGCGAACCGCGCCTGGCTCAACCCCAGCCGGTGCCGCAGCGCGCGCACCTCGGCCGGAGAGGGAGTTGGCCATACGGCCTCAGCGCCCGCCAACTCGTCATCGGTCCAAGCGTCGCCGTCCTCGGCGGCCTGGGCCTCTATCTCTGCTTCGCTCGGCGCGCGGCGCTTCGCGAGCTCGGCCAGCTCGTCGGCTTCGTTGATCTCAGTCCCCGAACGTCGCACGGTAGGCATCGCGCTCCTTCCTGTTCGCATGGCGCAAGCTGATGACCCGGTGCACCCCGCCGCGGTCGGTGTAGACGCAGTGCAGGATGCGATCCCCGACCACGCCGATGGCCTTGATGCGGACCTCGCGGTGGTCATGCCGGTCGTCCACGCGACGCAGCACGGGGCTTCGGAACAGCAGGATGGCGAGGCGGAAGGGCAAGCCGCGCTCGGTCTCGTTCTTCTCGCTCTTGGCAGCATCCCACTCGAACTCCACCTGCCCGATCATACGTCATCGACGTACATGCATCAAAGCGCTACGAGGAGGTCGCCCGGCTGCGGGCAGCTGGTGCGTCGATCAGCCGCATTGCCGCCCTGCTCGGTGCAGACCGCAAGATGGTGCGGCGATGGCTGCGGCTCGGCCAAGCCTCGGCCAAGCCTCGGCCTGGCGGCAGCCGCAGCGCGGCAGCATGCTCGACGGCCACAAGTTTTTCCTCGACCGACGTTGGGCCGAGGGCTGCCACAACGCGGCCCAGCTCTGGCGTGAGTTGGTCAGCCTGGGCTCTGCTGGCCGGCCCGAGATCGTGCGCGGGTGGGCCCACGCGCCGGCGCAGAGAAAAGTCAGATCCCGACGCGGCCCCGAGCGCCGGTCCTGTTGTCATGCCGCACCCACCGCCCAACCGGAAGATTGCTCGTCTGCTGATGGCTGACGTGGCCCAGCTTCCTGAGGTGGAGCAGGGCCTCATCGCCCATCTGCTGCAGAAGGTACCCGGGTTCGCCGATGCCATCACGATTGCAAAGCGATTGAACCGGCTACTGCGGCGTGACAGCCAGGAGAGCCTGGATCAGGTGATCGACGCCGCATCCAAAACGTCCTTGGCGGAGTTCGCAGCAGGGTTGCGCCGGGACTTCGCCGCCGTGCAGGCCGCCCTTGACCTGCCCTGGACCGCAAGCCCCGCCGAAGGCCAGATCAACCGGCTCAAGATGCTGAAGCGCACCATGTATGGCCGTGCTGGCTTCCAGCTTCTCCGTGCCCGCGTCCTGTGTGCCGCATGATGCCGCAACGACCGCACGGAAAGTACGGGAGATGGGGTTCCGGTAGATGCCGTAATGGGCCTGCATCGGGACTGCTTCCCGGGTCGGCTTTCTTCCAAGGTGATGGCGTGACGCGCGGGTCCGAGCGGTTCGGGTCCGGCCATCAGGAGAGACGGCGATGGAGCACCATGTCGGGATCGACGTGTCGCTGGAGCTGAGCAGCCTGTGCGTGCTGGACGCGGCCCGCAAGGTCGTGCGCGAAGCCAAGGTGGCGAGCGAGCCGGAGGCGCTGGTCGCCTTTCTGCGCAAGCTCGGGTTGCCGGTCGCCTGTGTCGGCCTGGAGGCCGGCCCCTTGTCGCAGTGGCTCCATGACGGGCTGCGCAAGACTGGGTTCGATGCAGTGCTGCTGGAAATACGCCACGTCAAGGCGGCGCTCTCGGCCATGGCGGTCAAGACGGACCGGCGGGACGCGCGCGGCATCGCGCAGCTGCTGCGCATGGGATGGTTCCGCCCGGTGCACCGCAAGTCGGTGCCCTCGCAAGAAGCACGGGCGCTGCTGGCCGGGCGCAAGCAGCTGCAGATCAAGGCCATGGACCTGGAGCAGACGCTGCGTGGGCTGCTGCGCGGCTTCGGCCTGAAGGTCGGCGACGTGAGCCGCGGCAAGCTGCCGGCGCGGGTGCGCGAGCTGGCGGCGGGTCATGCCATGCTGGAACGGATCGTGGGGCCCATGCTGGCCGTGTGCGAGGCGATCTGGCGCGAGTTCAACAAGCTGCACCGCGAGGTGCCGACGGTTGTCAAAGAGGACCAGGTCTGTCGCTGGCTGATGACGGTGCCCGGCGTCGGCGAGGCAGCTTCATGATGCTCACTATCGGTCGGGTGAGGTGGTCATCCGCTACGGGTTCCATCCCCGATGCGGCGAAGCGGTGTTGGTCACAGGGTGCAGCCGCCATGGCGACGAAGTCTCCCTGACCACCCGCCAGCCGGACGGCACGCTGGCCGGGCTGCCGATTTGGATGATTGAGGATCCTGCGGCGGCGATGACGGTGACGGCGGTCCCGCGCCTTTCGCTGGCGTGCCTGTGCGAACTCCGTGTCGAGCTGGATGCCTGTCAAAGCTTGCTGCGCGACGAGGGTTGTCGCGCAAAAGCAGGAGACAAGCATGCCGCGTCCGCGACCGAGGGACCGTCACCCCGACCTGTTCGCGCCCGAAAGCCCACGGCTGTCGATGGCAGCCGCCGAGCGGCGGACGGAGCTGCTGGCGCTGGTGAGCGCGCTGCTGACGCAGGCCCTCGTCGCCGGCCCTGTCGTCGTGGAGGCGAGTGATGAAGATCACGCCTGACCGCCCCGCGCGCGGCGCCTTCATCTATGTCCGGCAGTCCACCGCCGGCCAGCTCGCCAACAATCACGAGAGCCGGCGGCGTCAGTGTGATTTGGCCGAGCGTGCCCGTATCCTCGGCTGGACGGACGTGACCGTCATCGACGACGATCTCGGCCGCTCGGGGCGGGCGTCAGCCGTCCGGGCTTCGAGCGGCTGTTGGCGGCGATCTGCGAGGGCCGGGTCGGGGCCGTGTTCGCCATCGAGGCGTCGCGGCTGGCGCGCAACGGGCGCGACTGGCACACGCTGATCGAGTTCTGCGGCCTGGTCGGGACGCTGATCGTCGACGAGGACGGCACATACAGCGCGCAGGAGCCGAACGACCGGCTTTTGCTGGGGATGAAAGGGAGCATGAGCGAGCTTGAACTCTCGCTCCTGCGCGCCCGCTCGATGGAGGCGCTGCGGCAGAAAGCACGGCGCGGCGAGCTCTTCTTCACCGTGGCCGTCGGCTATGTCCGAGTGGGCCGCGGCAGGATCGAGCTTGACCCCGATCTGCGCGTACGCGAGGCGATCGGGCTGGTCTTCGCCCGCTTCGCCGAGATGCAAAGCATCCGCCAGGGCTTCCTGTCGCTGCGGGCCGACCGGATCACGCTCCCCTACATCGACCACCAGCATCCAGGGGAGCGGCGGCGGCTGTGGAAGCTTCCGGTCTACACGACGGTGAACAACTTCCTCACCAACCCCGTGTATGCCGGAGCCTACGCCTTTGGCCGGACCGGCAGCCGGACGACGACGGCACCAAGGGCGACGTGGGCCGCTACAACTGCGATGCCTGGCGAACCTCTCGGTTCGACGCTGTCCTCAACAACCCCGGCGCCGACCCTTGCGTCGCGTTCGGCGCGCTGCGGGTCGACGAGGCGGTGGGGGCCGAGATCGTGCGGCTGCTGCAGCCGCTCGGCATGGAGGCGGCGGTGCAGGCGATCACGGGAAGCGAGCAGCGGACCGGCGAGAAGCGGCGCCAAGTCGAGCTGACGCTCGAGCAGGCACGCTATGAGGTAGCCAGGGCGCGGCGGGGATACGACGCGGTCGATCCCGACAACCGCCTGGTTGCCGGCAAACTCGAGCGGCGCTGGGAAGCCGCGCTTGCGACCGTGCGCGCGTTGGAGGCAGAGCTGGAGGAACAGGTCCGGCAGCAGCCAGCGGCCTTGGGCGCCCAGGAGCGCCAGCAACTGCTGCAAATGGGTGCGGACCTGGAGGCGGCCTGGCGCCACCCGGCAGCCGATGCCGCCACACGCAAGCGCATCGTCCGTGTCGTGCTGCGCGAGGTCGTCGCACGTGTGGAGGGCGATCAAATCGAACCGCTGCTGCACTGGCAGGGTGGCGACCACACCCGCCTTACGGTCAAGAAGAACCGAAGGGGTGTGAACCTCCGTCGTTTTGGTGGACATCCCGAGGCAAGATTTGAGGCGGAGGTGTT
>CAXTUQ010000269.1:0-7863 GCA_964247405.1 uncultured Acetobacteraceae bacterium | reverse complement strand
CCGCAGCGGCTTCTGGGCGGTGAAGCCCCAGCGCGCCAGGTAGGTTCCCATGCTGCGCACCGCCAAGCGCACGCCGCAGCGCTGCTCCACCAACATCCGCACCGCCGCACGGCTCCACAGCGCATAGGGCAGGCCCAAGTCGTTCGGCAGATGCTGGCAGACCAGCGCCTGCACCTCCGCTTCCTGCTGCGGCGTGAGAAACCGTCCTGTGCCGGAGGCCGGACCGCGCGGCCCGCTGGCCAGGCCTGCCATGCCGCATTCAGCGTAGCGCCGACAGATGCCGGACACCCCGTTCTCGGTCAGGCCCGTCTGCGCCGCAATGGCCGCAAACGTCAGCCCGCTCTCGCGCAATCCCACCACCTGACGCCGGCGTTCCTCTTGCGCTGCCGCCGGCAGCTTGCGCATGTCCACATGAACCATCCCAGCCAAGTGGTGCGCCTGCCCACTCACCCCAAGACCACCTTGGCCGGGTCGATAAAATCCAGGCCACGCATCCACCCTCGGTCAGAGAACAAACGCGAAAATACCCAACTAGCCCTTGCACCCCCAATCTTGCGGCAGTCCCTGCGTCCTGTCCTCGCCCATGTCACATCCGCGAGGCAGGAACCCAGGCCGAACAACATACGAATTCTCAGAGAGGGCCCTATCCGCCTGCTCCTCGAATGAACGATAGCGTGATCAACGCATCACCGGCTCAACTTGCCGGCGTGTCTTGCCAGTGGTCAGCCGACCGCCGGTGAAACATTTCGCGGAACTGCGCAGTGCTGCGTTCAAGCACTGCGCCAGTTTCCCAATCGAGCAGCACGGCATAGCGGCGCACCACGTCCAGCACACCGATCTCGCCATGGCGAAAGCGTTCGGCCACACGCTGCGGATCGTCCTCAATCCAGCCACGGCGATGCTGGCGGATATGTTCGCGTTCGCGATGCGTCGCCTCCGCGTCCACCTCGTATTCGGCGAGGTCGGCGTCGACGACACGCAGCACCACGCCATAGTCGATGCGGGCGCGCCCGATCGAGACATAGTCGTCGGCCACGTCGTCCCTCACCCGCGCCGGGTCGCGCAATAGCGGGTCGCCGTAGCCGCCACCGCCCGCGGTCGGCCGGCTGAACACGTCGCCGGATCGCAGGGCCACGTCGGAGAACACCGCCCCGAGCCACTCCTCCCGGCCGGTTTCAGCGCGCTTGAGGCTGAGGCCGTGCGGCATGGAGGGCAGCCCGCCGTTGATGCCCCAGACGACTGCGCGCTCGCGGTCGCAGATGTAGGAGATCACGGTCTGCTCCGCCTGCCGCAGCGTGCTGGCCTTGCGCACGCCCACGCCGCCGCGCCACTGTCCTGGTCCCGCGGAGTCGGTCAGGATCTGATACTCGTCCGTGAGGATCGGGCAGCCACGTTCCTGCCCCTCCACCGGCTGCGATTGCAGCCCAGTGCCGAAGCAGGCCGTCGTGACGTTGCAGCCGTCGCGGCCGTTGCGCCCGCCCCAGCCGCCCGGCAGCCAGTCATAGAACATGAAAATCGGCTTGGCCGGCGAACGCAGGTCGCGCCCGCCGGTCAGCAAGTATTCGAGGTTGAACGCACAGGCGATAGCGCGCTCGGGCATGATCTGCGACCAAATCTCGAAGATCGAGTTCATGATCTTCTCAAACGGCATCAGGAAGCCGGTCACCGCGACCGGCCAGCGCGCGCTCACCACGGTGTCCTCAGGCGCAATTACCTCAAAGCAGCGGTAAAAGCCGGAGTTGAGCGGCAAGTCGGGGAAGAACGTCTTCATCCCCGCGGCAACGGCCGAGAAGGTCGCGCCGAACGCCGAATTATACAGCGAGCCGATGCAGGGATGGCTGCCGGTGAAGTCGTAGATCGCCCGATCACCGCGCTTCGTCAGCTTGACCCGGATCGGGATCATGCCCTCGCCCTGCGACGGATCGCGGTCGATGAAGTCCTGCGTCTCCCACTCGCCGTCCGGCAGCGCCGCCAGTCGCTGCCGCATGGCGCGTTCGACGTAATTCTGCACGTCGGCGAAACCGGTGACGACGGTGTCCTTGCCGTATTTGCCGACCAGCCGGATGATCTCGCGCTCTGCCACGCGGGTCGCCTCCGCTTGCGCCTGCATGTCGCCGATGATCGACGCCGGGTCGCGCGTGTTGGCGGCGATCAGATTGGCGACGTCGCGGCAGAACCGCCCGCCGTCCCACAGGCGCACCGGAGTGATGCGTATGCCCTCGCGGAACATCTCCTTGGCCATCACGTCGAACGAGCCCGGCACGCTGCCGCCCACGTCGGACCAGTGCCCGTTGGACTGCATGTAGGCAATCGGCTCGCCGTCGACGAACACCGGGCGGATCAGCCGTACGTCGGGGAAGTGGGTGCCACCGGCGTAGGGGTCGTTGATGGCGTAAACATCACCCTCGCGCATGTCGCCTGCGAAGGCGCGGATCACGTCCTTGCAGGTCCAGTGCAGGGTGCCGACGTGGACCGCGATGTCCTGGTTGCCCTGGGCGATGGAGTCGCCATCGGCGTCATGCATGGCGTTGGAGAAGTCGCGGTTGAAGATGACGAACGAGTAGCACGTCCGCAGTATCTGCTCGGCCATCTGATCGACCGCGGTAATGAACGAGTTCTTCAGCACCTCGAAGGTGACGGGATCGAGCGCGAAGCCGTCCCTGGTGGCTGCTTGAGGTGCCGTCTCCTGGGTTGCCATCTTCAGCCCTCCAGCCGGATGATGAGGTTGAGGAAACGGTCCACCTCCGCCCGCGAGCCCGGCGGCACGACCGTGGTGGAGTCGGATTGGTCGACGATGGCGGGGCCACTGAAGCTCCCGCCCGCAGGCAGGGCGTCGCGCTGGTAGACCGGCGTGTCGTAGCTCTGCGCCCCGAACCATACGGCCCGGCGGCCCATCGGCTCCGGCATCGCGCCGCCCGGCTCCTGCTCCGCCAGCGCCGCCTTCGGCACGGTGCCGACGGCGCGCAGGTTCAGCCGGTAGATGTCCACCGGGGCGTCGTCGCGGCGGTAGTTATACTCGCGCTCGTGCTGCGCATGGAAGGCGGCAACAAGGTCGGGCACCGAGGCGACCGGGCTGCCGGCCGGCACCGCGAGCGAGCGCCACTGGCCCTGGTACATCATGTCCACCGTGCGCTCCACAAGGCGGCGGCCGGGCGGAATGCCCTCGTTCTGCAGACGTTCGCGCGCCTCGGCCTCCAATACGGCGAACGCAGCCTCGATGGCGGCCGGGTCGGCGTCGGCGGCCGGGCGGATGTAGCTCTCGGCAAGGTCGTGCTGCACATCCACCAGCAGGCAGCCCAGCGCCGAGGTGACGCCTGGATAGGGCGGCACGATGACGACCGGGATGGCGAGCTCCTTCGCCAGCGCCGCGCCGTGCAGCGCCCCAGCGCCGCCAAACGCAACAAGCGCAAAGTCGCGCGGGTCGTAGCCGCGGCTGATGGAGATCAATCGCACGGCGTCCGCCATGTTGGCGTTGGCCACCTGCACGATCGCCTCGGCCGCCTCATGCAGCTCCATGCCCAGCCGCTCGGCCACGCCCTGGCGCACGACCGCCTCCGCCAGCGTGGGGTCGAGCTGGACGCTGCCGCCGGCGAGCCCGCGGCCGAGCCGGCCCAGCACCACGTTGGCGTCGGTGTTGGTCGGCGTCGGGTTGCCGCGCCCGTAGCAGGCAGGGCCAGGGTTGGCCCCGGCCGATTGCGGGCCGTTGCGCAGTGAGCCGGCGTCGTCGATCCAGGCGAGCGAGCCGCCGCCGGCGCCGATGGTCATGACCTCGATGCTGGGAAAGCGGATCGGGTAGCCGAACTCGATGAACCAATCCTTGGTGACGCGCGAGCGGCCCTCATACGCCAGCGACACGTCGCAACTGGTGCCACCCATGTCGAGGCCGATCGAGTTCGGGAAGCCGCACTGCATGGCGATGTGGCGGCTGGCGATGGCGCCGGCGGCGATGCCGGAGCCTGCGAGGCGCGCGGCAAAGCGCCGTGCGCTCTTGGCGGTCATTACGCCACCGCCGCTGTGCAGCAGCAGCAGGTCGCTGGCATAGCCGCCGCTGGCCAGCCGCTCGCCGAGGCGGGCGCAGTAGTCGCCGACGACCGGGGCCAGAATGGCGTTGACCACCGTGGTGGAGAAACGCTCGTGCTCGAAGATTTCCGGCAGCGTCTCCGACGAGGTCGTCACCGGCACACCGGGCAGCTCCGCCTCCAGGATCGCCTTCATCCGCTGCTCATTGGCGCCGTTGGCGAATGCGTTCATGAAGCAGACTGCGACCGCTGCCACTTGGCGCCTGCGCAGCACGCGTGCGACCTCGCGTGCGCCGTCCTCGTCGAGTGGCGCGACCACCTGACCGGCGGCGTCCACGCGCTCCCGCACCGTGAGGCGGTCGCGGCGCGGGATATAGGGGCGGGCCACGTCCTTGTAGGTGTCCCAAAGGTCCTCCTTGTTGGCGCGGCGGATCTCGAGCACGTCGCGGAAGCCCTCGGTGCACACCATCGCCGCGCGCGGCAGGCGGCGGGTGATCAGGGCGTTGGTGGCGACGGTGGTGCCGTGCGACAGCAGCGCCACGTCGTGCAGGTCGACGCCGCCCTGTTCGAGCCCGGCGAGGAAGCCGTCGGTGGGGTCCGGCGTGGAGGCAGTCTTTGCCACCCGGACGGTGCCGGTGCGCTCTTCGAGAATGCAGATATCGGTGAATGTGCCGCCAATATCCACCGCGACGCGTAGATTGGCCATGCTAGCCTCCGCCATCCTTGCCTCCGTGGTTCGTCAGCGCTGCGATCCTGCCAACCGCTTCTCGTCCGCGCAAGACATTCTCGATGGCTCTCGGTCAAGTCAGCCAAATTCTATTAACGAAAATGGCTCAAGTTTCATCATTTGCTGCCTTATGCAGGGTAGTTCTGCCTTTTTCTAAGTCAAACGTAAAAATTCGGTTGCTTGCGGTATCACTCGGTGCAAGCCTATGCTTACATCCGCATCGTTGCGGATACAAATGGACTTTGCGTGCAGCTCGCACAGGAGGATGGCCTTCTTGATGCAACAGGCGCTTGAACTCGACGGGATCACAAAGTCCTTCGCCGGGCGCATCGTGCTCGACCGGTTGTCGCTCTTGGTCAACGCCGGCGAATACGTCACCCTGTTGGGCCCGAGCGGCTCCGGCAAGTCCACCCTGCTGCGGGCGGTCGCCGGGTTCGAGCCGCTGGACGCCGGCGACGTGCGGGTGGGCGGACGCTCAATGCTCGGCCGCCCCGCCCATGAGCGCGGCGTCGGCTTCGTGTTCCAGTCCTTCGCGCTATTTCCCCATCTCAGCGTCGCCGACAACGTGGCGTTCGGCCTGCGCCACCGCCGTCAAAGCGCGATCACCGACCCCGCCGACATCGCCCGCCGCGTCGCCGAGGCGCTGGAGCTGACCGGCCTGGAGGGGCTCGGCGGCCGCCTGCCGGCGCAGATCTCCGGCGGCCAAAAACAGCGCGTCGCCTTCGCCCGGACGCTGATCGCCGAGCCCGGCATCGTGCTGCTCGACGAACCCCTCGGGGCGCTCGACGCGAGGCTGCGCGAGCGCATGATGGTCGAGCTGCGTCGCATCCACAGCCGCCTGGGCGCGACGTTCCTGCACGTCACCGGCAACGAGCAGGAGGCGTTGGCGATGGGCACCCGGGTCGCAGTGCTGTCGGACGGGCAGGTCGCCCAGATCGACACGCCGGACACATTGATCGAAGCGCCCGCCAGCCGCGCCGTGGCCCGGCTGCTGAACTGCTACAACATGTTCGCCGGGCGGGTGACAGACGGCGCCTTCGTGGGGCCTGGGCTGAACCTGCCGGTGCAGCGCGGCGTCGGCGCCGGCCCGGCGGCATACTGCATCCGCTCGGACCGCGTCGCCGTCGCCGAGCAAGGCGCGCCGCTGCCGCCCGGCCAGGCACGGGTGTCGGGCAAGTTCCTGGCCAGCGAGTATTCCGGCGCGCGCATGATCGGCCTGTTCGACGTCGATGCCGGCCGGCCATTCGAGGTCGAATACTACCTCGGCCACCGCACCCCGCCGGACTTCAGGCGCGACGCCGCCTACGCGCTGCAATGGCCGGCCGCATCGGCCCTGCTATTCGCGGAGGCCTAGATGGACGCCCGGTCGGACCTCAATGTCATCGTCGAGCAGCCTGCGCAGCGCCCGCGCAGCCGGGCCACGGCCTGGCTGCTGGCGCCGGGCATGGCCTGGATGACGCTGTTCCTGGTCGTGCCGATCCTGATGATGGTCTATGTCAGCTTCTGGACCAAGACGACGTTCAAGATCTCGCCCACGCTGACCCTGAAAAGCTGGCGGTTCTTTTTCTCCAGCGCCACCTACCTCGACGCACTGTGGACGACGATACGCATCTGGCTGATCACCCTCGCGGCTACCTTGCTGATCGGCTACCCGGTCGCGCTGTATATCGGGCTGTTCGTGCGCAACAAGACGCTGCAGACCATCCTTCTTGTCGCCTGCGTGGTGCCGTTCTGGACCTCGTTCCTGATCCGCGTTGTCGCCTGGCGACCGATGCTCGGCACCGAGGGCGCGGTCAACATCGTGCTGCTGAAACTGGGCCTCATCACGCAACCCATCAGCGTCCTGCTGTTCACCGAGCTCAGCGTCATCATCGGCATGACGCAGATCTACGTCGTGTTCATGGTCGGGCCGATCGCCTTCATGCTGTCCCGCATCGAACCGAGCCTAATCGAGGCCGCGCGCGACCTAGGCGCGGGCTGGGGCCGCATCCTGCGCACCATCATCCTGCCGCTCAGCATGCCGGGCGTCGTGGTCGGCGCAACTTTCGTCTCGGTCATGGTGCTGGGCGAGTTTGCCACCCCGGCCGCGCTGTCGGGCCGCAAGGTCAACATGCTCGGCAACATCATCGTCACCCAGGTGGGCTCATTGAAATGGGCGTTCGCCGCGGTGGTCGGCGTAGTGCTGACCGCACTGATGGCGGCGGTCGTCGCCGTGCTGCTACGCTTCGTCGACTTGCGGCGCGAGCTCTGAAATGCAGACCCCGCTGCGCTGGCCGCTGTTGGCCTTCATGGTGCTGTTCCTGGTGTTCCTCTACGCGCCGCTCGGCGTGCTCGCCATCCTGAGCTTCCAGTCGGGACCGGAGGGCGGGCCGCAGTTCCCCATCGTCGAGTGGTCGACCTATTGGTATCAGCATCTGTTCGGCTGGGTGCCGCCGACGCGGGTGGCGCCGCTGCCGATCGGCACAGCGCTGCTGCGTTCGCTCTCGCTCGCCTTTATGACCACCGTCACATCGACCGTGCTCGGCGTGCTGTCAGCCCAGGCGTTCCGGCAGCGCTTTCGCTTCTCCGGCATCGCGTTCTATCTGATCGTGCTCGGCATGATCGTGCCCGGCGTGCTGGTCGGGCTCGGCATCGCGCTGGTCGCCAACGCAATCGGCATCGAGCGGACCTGGTGGGGAACCTCGTTCGTGGTGCACGTGGTCTATACCTTCCCGTTCGCCTTCCTGGTGCTGCTGGCGATCTTCAACCGGTTCGACCGCTCGGTCGAGGAAGCCGCCTGGAGCCTCGGCGTCACGCCCATACGCACCTTCCGCCGGGTGACGCTGCCGCTGATCTTCCCCGGCCTGCTGAGCGCCATGCTGTTCGCCTTCACCCTCAGCTACGACGAGTTCTCCCGCACGTTGTTCACCGCCGGCGGGGCACAGACCCTGCCGCTGACCATCTACGGAACCTTTTCGGTCGAGATCCACCCGAACATCTTTGCCTTCGGGGTGCTGACCACGCTGTTCTCCTTCAGCCTGCTGACCGTCTATGGAATCCTGATGGCGCTGAGCGTGCGCCGCGGCGGGCGCGTCGCTATCCAGGAGGCCATCCAATGACGGAGCTCGCCGCGCATCA
>CAXTUQ010000268.1:0-7914 GCA_964247405.1 uncultured Acetobacteraceae bacterium | reverse complement strand
ACGCCAGCCAGCGGGCCAGGCGCGAGCAGGCCGCGTTCGTCGAGCAGTACGTCCGCTCGGAAACCGGCGTGGGGGCGGCCGGGGCGCACGCGCACTGAAGCGCGGGGCAGGGGAGGGCCGCCCCCTGTACGTGGGTGGCGGCAGCTCGCGGGCGGACGCCTGATCGCTGGCTGCCGCGACGCACCTGGTGGTGATCCCCAGCTACAACAGCGGGGCGCACCTGTTGGACACGGTGCTGGCGGCGCTGGCGGAATGGCCCGCGGTTTGGGTCGTGCTGGACGGCAGCACGGACGGGTCGGACGCATCTCTCGGCCCACGCTGCGGCTTGCGCCTGATCCGCCGGGCGCGGAATGGCGGCAAGGGCGCCGCGGTGCTCGACGCGCTGCGCCTGGCGGCGGCGGCCGGGTTCACCCATGCCTTGGTGATGGATGCGGACGGGCAGCACCCGGCCGGGCACATCCGTCGCTTCATGCAGGCGAGCCGGGCGCGGCCGGAGGCGATGGTACTGGGCGTGCCGCAGTTCGGGCCGGATGCCCCGGCGCTTCGGGTGCGCGGCCGCCGCGTCTCCAACTGGTGGGCGCAGCTTGAGACTGGATGGGCCGGGATCGGCGACAGCCTGTTCGGCTTCCGGGTCTATCCCATTGGCAAGCTGCTGCCGATCATGGAGCGGTCCTCTTGGATGCGCCGGTTTGACTTTGATCCGGAGGCGGCGGTCCGCCTGAGCTGGGCCGGCGTTCCCGCGGTCAACCTGCCCGCCCCGGTGCGCTATCTCCGGCCGGAGGAGGGCGGCATATCCCATTTCCGCTACGGCCGGGACAACTTGCTGCTGACCGCCATGCACGCGCGGCTGGTGGTGGGCGCGCTGATGCGCCTGCCGAGGCTGGCCCGGCGGTGGGCGGCGCGATAGCGGTCATTGACGCGCCCTCAAAGCACCGTAGCCTGGCCGAGACGGTTCAAGGGATCAGCCGATGTCGGATCAGCGCGTGTTCTCCGCCCGGCGGATCATCACCATGAACCCGTCCACGCCGTTCGCGACCCACGTCGCCGTGCGGCAAGACCGCATTCTGGGTGTCGGCACGAAGGAGCAGATGGCCGCGTTCGGCCCGGCCGAGTGGGACGACCGTTTCGCGTCCAAGGTGATCCTGCCGGGCTTCGTGGAAGGGCACAGCCATTTGTTTGAGGGCCTGACCTGGCAGGACCCTTATCTCGGCTTCTTCGACCGCCGCGGCCCGGACGGCCGCGTGTGGCCAGGGTTGAAAAGCATCGAGGAGGTCGTCGCGCGGTTGCAGGAGATCGAGCGTGGGATGGAGGACGCGGACGCCCCGCTGACCGCCTGGGGGTTCGATCCCATCTATTTCGGCGGGCGGCGCATGGTGCGCGGCGACCTCGACCAGGTGTCCATGCGGCGTCCCGTGGCGATCACCCATGCGTCCGGCCACATCATGAACGTGAACGGCACAGCACTGCACCGGGCCGGGCTGACCTCCGACACCGACCTGGACGGGTTGGTGCGCGACGCCGCCGGGCAGCCCGGTGGCGAGCTGCTGGGGCCAGAGGCGATGGGCCGGGTGCGCCGGGTGATCGGCGGCGGCTCGATGGAGCGTGCCATCGACGCGGCCTCGCTGCGCCGCTTCGGGGAGATTGCCCGGATGGCAGGCGTGACCACCGCCGCCGACCTGCTGAACGAGCTGACCCCGGAGACGGTCGGGACCTACGAGGCCGTGACGGGGGAGGACGGGTTTCCGCTGCGCATCGTCCCCGCCTTGGCCGCCCGCGCCTACAGCGTGCCGGACGGGATCGCCCGCTGGCGGGAGTTGGTGGGCCGCAGCACGGCCAAGCTGCATTTCGGCTTGGTGAAGCTGGTGGTGGACGGCTCCATCCAGGGCTTCACCGCCCGGCTGCGCTGGCCCGGCTACCACAACGGTGCACCGAACGGCATGTGGTACCTGGCGCCGGCCGAGTTGGCGGCCACCGTGCTCGCCTATCACCGCGTCGGCGCGCACCTGCACATCCACACCAACGGCGACGAGGCGACCGAGGTCACGGTCGAGATGATCGGACGCGCCTTGCAGGAAGTGCCCCGCGGCGACCATCGCCACACCCTGCAGCACTGCCAGATGCCGGACGAGGCGCTGTTCCGCCGCATGAAGGCGCTGGGTCTTTGCTGCAACATCTTCGCCAACCACATCTTCTACTGGGGCGACGCCCACCTGGCGCTGACCATGGGACCCAGCCGGGCGGCCCGCATGGATGCGTGCGGGACGGCGCTGCGCCTGGGCGTGCCGTTCGCCATCCATTCGGACGCGCCGGTGACGCCGTTGGGACCCTTGTTCACCGCCTGGTGCGCCGTGAACCGCCGCACCGCGTCCGGGACCGTGCTGGGGGAGCACGAGCGCATCCCCGTGGCCGACGCGCTGCGCGCCATAACGCTCGGCGCCGCCTACACCATGCGGCTGGACCACCTGGTCGGCAGCATCGACGTGGGCAAGTTCGCGGATTTCGCCGTGCTGGACGAGGACCCGCTGGCGGTGCCGCCGGAAGCGCTGAAGGACGTGGGCGTGCACGCGACGGTGCTGGGCGGCGTCCCGTTCCCCGGCACATGATCCCGGTCACGATCGTCGGCGGCTTCCTGGGGGCGGGCAAGACGACGCTGGTCAACCACCTGCTGCGCACGGCCACGCGGCGCTACGCCGTCGTGGTCAACGACTTCGGCGCGGTGAACGTGGACGCGGCGCTGGTGCAGGACTTCGACGGGGGTGTCTTGTCCCTGGCCAACGGCTGCGTCTGTTGCGGCATGGGTCCGGACCTCGGCGACACGCTGCTGCGCTTGGTCAGCCGGGAGCCAGCGCCAGAGTACGTGCTGCTGGAAGCGAGCGGCGTGTCCGACCCGTGGCGGATCGCGCAACTGGTGAAGCTGGAGCCTGGCCTGGCGCTGGACGCGGTGCTGGTCTTGGTGGACGCAGCCGCCTTCCCGGCCCAGGTGGCCGACCGCTATTTGACGGACACGCTGGAGCGGCAGCTCGCCCGCGCCGACCTGATCGTGCTGAACAAGTGCGACCTGGCCGGGCCGGCCGCCGCGGCGGCCGCCGGGCGGCGCCTGCGGCCCGGCGCGCCCGGGGGCCGGGTCGCGCATGCCGAACTGCCGGAAGCCTTGCTGGCCGGCCCGACCCTTCCGCGCCAGCCCGGCAGCCGCTTCGCGGCCGAGGCGCCGGCCCACCCGTTCCGGACTTGGCTCTGGCAGGAGACGGCAGCCTTCGATCATCAAGCCTTGGCGCGAACCCTGGATGGTTTGCCGCCGTCCGTCCTGCGGGCCAAAGGCTTTTGCCGGGTCGGACCGGACCGGCGCCAGCACCTGCTGCAGCTCGCCGGCCGCCGTTGGAGCCTGGTGCCCGAGGCCGGGCACGACGATGCGCTGGTGGTGATCGGCACGGCCGACATGGCGTCGCCCGCGGAGCTGGATGCGCTGTTCCGCTGCGCCCTGCTCGACCCGGCTGCTGGCCCATGGTTTGCTTGAACAAGCCTGCACGTCAAAGGACCAACCATGCTGGATAGACGCTCCCTCCTGCTCGCCGGCTCCGCCGTGGCCGCCCTGCAAGGGGGCCTGGCCGCCACCCAGCCCGCCCGTGCCGCCGCCAACACGCTGGTGATGGGCATGGGCCAGGAACCCCGGCACTTCAACGGCGCCATCCAGTCCGGCACCGCGACCGCCATCCCGGCCACGCAGATCTTCGCCAGCCCGCTGCGCTTCGACGCCGACTGGAACCCGCAGCCATATTTGGCCCGGAGCTGGGCCGTCGCCCCCGACGCGCTCAGCGTGACGCTCAACCTGGTCGAGACCGCGGTGTTCCACGACGGGCACCCCGTCACGTCGGAGGACATCGCCTTCACCGTCGGCGTCATCAAGGCCCGCCACCCCTTCACCACCATGCTGGCCCCGGTGGAAACCGTCGAAACGCCGGACCCGCATACGGCGGTGATCCGCCTCAAGCACCCGCACCCGGCCTTGCTGCTCGCCATGTCCCCGGCGCTGATGCCGATCCTGCCGAAGCACATCTACGGCGACGGCCAGGATATCATGACCCACCCGGCCAACCTCAAGCCGGTCGGCTGCGGCCCGTTCCGCTTCGTCGAGTACGCCCGGGGGCAGTATATCCGCCTGGAACGGTTCGACGGGTTCTTCACGCCGAAGCCGCCCGCCCTCGATGCCGTCGTCATCCGCATCATCACCGACCCCACGGTCATGGTGCTGGCGCTGGAGCGGGGCGAGGTCCACATGGCGCCGCTGCTGGCCGGCGTGCGCAACATCGACCGGGCGCAGAAGATCGCCAGCCTCACCGTGACGGCGCAGGGCTATGCCGGCATCGGCCCGCTGACCTGGCTCGCCTTCAACTGCATGAGGAAGCCGCTCGACGACGCGCGGGTGCGCCAGGCCATCGCGTATGCCGTGGACCGCAAGCAGGTGACGCGCGTCTTGATGTCCGGCAAGGCGGCGGAAGCGACGACGCCCATCGTGCCGACCTCGCCGTTCTACAACAAGGACGTGCAGCCCTACGCGCCCGACCTGGCCCGCGCCAACGCGCTGCTGGACGAGGCCGGGCACAAGCGCGGCGCGGACGGCACCCGCTTCCCGCTGGTCATCGACTACGACCCCGGCGACCCCGAGCAAGGCCGCAACATTGCCGAGTTCCTGCGCCCGGCGCTGCGCAAGATCGGCATCGCGGCCGAAGTGCGGGCGGTGCCGGATTTCCCGACCTGGGCGGAACGCGTCGCCAACTACGATTACGACATGACAGTGGACAGCGTGTTCAACTGGGGCGATCCGGTGATCGGCGTGGCCCGCACCTACCTCAGCGGCAACATCCGCAAGGGCGTGGTCTGGGCCAACATGCAGGGCTACCGCAACAGCCGGGTGGACGAGCTGCTGGAAGGGGCCGCCGCCGAGCCGGACCCCGCCCGGCGCCATGCGCTGTATGCCGAGTTCCAGCGCATCGTGGTGGACGAGGCGCCCATCCACTTCCTGAACGTCGTCCCGTACTACACCGCGGCCCACAAGGGGCTGGCGGACCTGCCGCTGTCGATCTGGGGCGCGATGTCGCCGCTGCACGAGCTGCGCTGGGCGACCCCGCCGGCGTGAGGCTGCTTGCGGGCCTTGCGCTGCGCGTGCTGAACGCGGCCCTGCTGCTGCTGGCGGTGGTGGTGCTGAATTTCCTGCTGGTCCACCTGGCGCCGGGCGACCCGGCGCTGGTCATCGCCGGGGAGATGGGCGGGGCCTCGCCGGAGGTGCTCGCCAGCATCCGCGCCGCCTACGGGCTGGACCTGCCCCTCCCGGTGCAGCTCGGGCGCTACGTGCTCCGGGCGGCCAGCGGCGACCTTGGCTATTCCTTCTACTTCAACCAGCCGGTCGCCCAACTGATCCTGCAACGCCTGCCGGCTACCGCCCTGCTGATGGCGACGGCGCTGCTGTTCGCGTCGTTGGCCGGCACCGGGCTGGGCGTCGCCGCCGCGCGGCGCCCGCGGGGGGCGACCAACGCCGCCGTCACCCTGCTCGCTGTGGCCGGCTACGCCATGCCGGTGTTCTGGAGCGGCCTGCTGCTGCTCCTGCTGTTCGCCTCGGTGCTGCCGCTGTTCCCGAGCGGCGGCATGGCGGACGTGGGCCAGCCCTTGAACGGCGGGGCCTACGCGCTGTCCGTGCTGCACCATCTGGTGCTCCCGGCCTTCACGTTGGGCGTCGTGTACATGGCGCAGTACAGCCGGCAGGCGCGGGCCGCCATGCAGGACGTGCTGCGGGCCGACTACATCCGCACCGCGCGGGCCAAGGGGATGACGGAGGGCACGGTGGTGTTCAAGCACGCGCTGCGCAACGCGGTCAGCCCCGTGGTGACGCTGCTCGGCCTGCAGTTTTCCGAGGTGCTGGGCGGCGCCGTGCTGGTCGAGACCGTGTTCGGCTGGCCCGGCATGGGACGCCTGGTGTTCGACTCCATCCTGCGCCGGGACTACCCGACCCTGCTGGGCGTGCTCGTGGTCTCGGCCCTGCTGGTCATGGCGGCCAACATCCTGACCGACCTGGTGCACCGCTGGCTCGACCCGCGCATCGCAGCGGGCGGGCGGTGACGGCCTCCCCGGCCCGGCAGGCGGCGGCGCACTTCCTGCGCAGCCCCGTCGGCGTGGCGGGGCTGCTGGTCCTGGCCGTGGTCGTGCTGGCCAGCCTGGCCGGCCCGGCCTGGTACGGCGTCGATCCGTTCGATCTGGCGGGAGCGCCGTTCAGCCCGCCGGGGGAGGACGCGACGCTGGGCACGGACTACCTGGGACGGGACGTGCTGGCCGGGCTGCTGGTGGGCGGACGGGCCAGCCTGCTGGTCGGGCTGGTGGCGGCGGCGCTTTCGGTGTCCATCGGCGTGACCGTGGGCGCGGTCGCGGGATGGTCGGGCGGCTGGGTGGACCGCTTGCTGATGAAGGGCACGGAGTTCTTCCAGGTGCTGCCCGCCTTGCTGTTCGCCATGGTGCTGGTCTCGCTGTTCGGCGCGAAGCTGCCGGTGGAGACGGCGGCCATCGGCCTGGTGTCCTGGACCGGCGTGGCCCGGCTGACCCGGGCCGAGTGCATGCGGCTGCGGGAGATGGATTTCGTCCGCTCGACCGTCACCGCCGGGGCTGGGCCAGCCTATCTTGTGACGCGGGTGGTGCTGCCCAACGCCCTGCCGCCGATCATCGTCGCGGCGACGCTTTCCGTCGGCGTCGCCATCCTGTTCGAGGGCGGGCTGAGCTTCCTGGGGCTGGGCGATCCCAACGTGATGACCTGGGGCCTGATGCTGGGGCAGAACCGCAGCTACCTGCAGGACGCCTGGTGGGCCGTGACCTTCCCGGGTGCCGCGATCTTCCTGGCCGTGCTGGCGGTCAGCCTGGTGGGCGACGGCATCAACGACGCGCTGAACCCGCGGCTGCGCCGCCGATGAGCGAGCCGCCTCCTGCCTTGGCCGTGGAGGGCCTGAGCGTCGAGTTGCATAGGCCGTCCGGTGCTGTGCCAGTGCTGGAGAACCTGTCCTTCGCCGTCGAGGCCGGGCGCACCCTGGCGCTGGTGGGCGAGTCCGGCTGCGGCAAGAGCATGGCGGCGTTGGCGGTCATGGGGCTGCTGCCGGAGGGGATGCGCCGGTCGGCCGGGTCGATCCGCCTGGCCGGGCAAGAGATCGCAGGCGCTTCTCCGTCCGTTTTGCAATCGCTGCGCGGCCGGGCGATGTCGATGATCTTCCAGGAGCCGATGACCGCGTTGAACCCGGTGTTCACGGTGGGCGAGCAGGTCGCCGAGATCCTGCGCCGGCACGAGGGCCTGTCCCGCAGCACAGCCCGGGACGCCGCCGTGGCGCTGCTGCGCGGCGTGCAGGTCCCGGCGCCGGAGCAGCGGGCCGCCGCGTATCCGCACCAACTGAGCGGCGGGATGCGCCAGCGGGTGATGATCGCCATGGTGCTGGCCTGCCGCCCGGCCCTGCTGATCGCCGACGAGCCGACGACGGCGCTGGACGTGACGGTGCAGGCCCAGGTGTTCGCCCTGCTGCGCGGCATGCAGGGGCAGGCCGGCGCGGCCACCGTGCTGATCACCCACGACATGGGCGCCGTCGCCGACATGGCGGACACGGTGGCCGTGCTCTACGCCGGGCGCTGCGTCGAGCAGGGCCGCACCGCCGATGTCCTGGACCGTCCGGCGCACCCTTACACGCAGGGGCTGATCGGCTGCGTCCCGCACCTCCGGCTGGGCCGCGCCGCCGCCGAACCCGCCCCGGCGTTGCCCGAGATCCCCGGCACCGTGCCGCCGCTGGGCAGCCGCGGCGACGGCTGCGCCTTTGCGCCGCGCTGCCCCCGGGCGGAGCCGCGCTGCGCCGTCCGCCCGGCGCTGGAAGGGGACGGCCACCGCGTGGCCTGCTG